>NZ_JYOF01000004.1:0-77052 GCF_000955865.1 Pseudomonas sp. 2(2015) | reverse complement strand
TCGCCGTTCGTCCCCTCCGGCCTGCGCTTCGGCACCCCGGCTGTGACCACTCGTGGCTTCAAAGAGGCCGAGTGTAAAGAACTGGCAGGCTGGATCTGCGACATCCTCGCCGACCTGAACAACGAAGCGGTGATCGACGCCGTTCGCGAGAAGGTCAAGGCCATCTGCGCCAAGCTGCCGGTATACGGCAACTAAGCTCAGTTGTGAGGTGAAAAAGCCCGGCTCTAGAGCCGGGCTTTTTTGTACCTGTAGGAGCGGGCTTGCCCCGCGATGCAATAGTGATCGCACCATCGCATCGCGGGGCAAGCCCGCTCCTACAGAGTCAAAGCCTCAAACCCTTCGCGAATCTTCGCCTCCGGCAAATCATCGGCAATAAACACCATCACACTTTCGCGCGCCTCGCCCTCTGCCCACTCACTGTCCCAGTCAAAGCCATAGAGCTTGAGCACGCCCTGGAACACCAGGCGCCGATCTTCGCCAGCAATGTTCAGCACGCCCTTGTAGCGCAGCAACTGCTTGCCGTGCTCTTCCAGCAACTGGTTCATGAAGTCGCTGAGGCGATCGATGTCCAGCGGTTTGTCGGTGCGCAACACCATGCTGGAGATCCGGTCGACACTCGGCGCCGCTACTACCGGTCGCACGTTCAGACTGGCATTGAGGTTGAAACCCCGCACATCGAGCAACTCGGCCAGATCGATCTTGCCGTGTTCCACCACCCGGATCGGCGCACGGCGGTTGATCCGCCCCAGGCGCTCGCTCAGGGCCTGGAAGCTGGCGGCGTCGACCAGATCGGTCTTGCTCACCAGCAGGCGGTCGGCAAAACCGACCTGGGCCTGGGCAATGGCCTGGGTCAGGTGCTGATCGGCGTGCGCGGCATCCACCAGGGTGATGATGCCGTCGAGGATGTAGCGCTCGCGCAGCTCTTCATCGATGAAGAAGGTTTGCGCCACCGGCGCCGGGTCGGCCAGGCCCGTGCATTCGATCACCAGCCGGTCGAAGGCGATCTCGCCGCTGTCCAGGCGCTCGAGCAGCAGGAACAGCGCCTTGGTCAGGTCGGTGTGGATACTGCAGCACACGCAGCCGTTGGCCAGGGTCATGACCTGCACCGGCTCGTCGCCGAGCAGTTGGGTATCGATGCCGGCATCGCTGAATTCGTTTTCGATCACGGCAATCTTCAGGCCGTGCTCGGCCTTGAGCAGGTGGCGCAGCAAGGTGGTCTTGCCGGCGCCGAGAAAGCCGCTGAGCACGGTAACGGGAATTGGAGGTAACAAACCGAATACTCCTGAACGCTGAAAATGACTGTGGGAGCCCGGCGCGAACCGGGCTCCCACAGCTTTGTCACTGGCCTTGCATGCCGCTTTTCAACAGCACTTTGGCCCACCCTTGCCGCCGTAACGTGCCTCCTGGCGTTCGCGGAAGAACTCCTCGTAGGTCATTACCGGCTTGTCCGGGTGCTTGGTCTGCATATGCTCGACGTAGTTGTCGTAGTCGGGCATGCCGACCATCAGGCGGGCTGCCTGCCCCAGGTACTTACCCAGTCGACCGAGATCGTTGAACATCACTGCATTCCTCTTGGGTTACGCATCCGGCAGGGCCTGGAACGGGGACTCTTTGTCAGTCCGCTCTTTTTTGCCCAGGGCAGCGATGCCGACCTTGAGGGCGAAGAACAGAATGCTGAAGACCACGAACAGGAACAGGCCGGTCAGGGCCGCGTTGGTGTAGGCGTTGAAGATCACGTGCTGCATCTGCCCGATGTCCTTGGCCGGGGCCAGCACCTGGCCGGCGTCGAGCGCGGCGCTGTACTTGTTGGCCAGGGCCAGGAAGCCAACCGCCGGGTTCGGGTCGAACAGCTTGATGAAGCCGGCGGTGGTGGTGCAGATCAGCAGCCATACCGCAGGCAGCAGGGTGACCCAGATGTAGCGCTGGCGCTTCATTTTGATCAGCACCACCGTGCCGAGCATCAGGGCGATACCGGCGAGCATCTGGTTGGAGATGCCGAACAGCGGCCACAAGGTGTTGATACCACCTAGCGGATCGATCACGCCCTGGTACAGCAGGTAACCCCAGAGCGCCACGCAACCGGCGGTGGCGAGCAGGTTGGCGCCCCACGATTCGGTGCGTTTGAGCGCAGGCACGAAGCTGCCCAGCAGGTCCTGGAGCATGAAGCGCCCGGCACGGGTACCGGCGTCCACCGCTGTGAGGATGAACAGCGCCTCGAACAGGATCGCGAAGTGGTACCAGAAGGCCATGGTGTTTTCACCCGGCAGCACCTGGTGAAGGATCTGCGCGATACCCACTGCCAGGGTCGGCGCACCGCCGGCACGGGCCAGGATGGTGTGCTCGCCGATGTCCTTGGCGACCGCTTCGAGGGCATCAGGGGTGATGGCAAAGCCCCAACTGCTGACGGTTTGCGCTACCGAGACGACATCAGAGCCGACCACCGCGGCCGGGCTGTTCATGGCGAAGTACACGCCTGGCTCGATCACCGAAGCGGCAACCATGGCCATGATCGCCACGAACGACTCCATGAGCATGCCGCCGTAGCCGATGTAGCGGGCGTTGACTTCGTTATCCAGCAGCTTGGGCGTGGTCCCCGAGGAGATCAGCGCATGGAAGCCCGATACCGCGCCACAGGCGATGGTAATGAACAGGAACGGGAACAGTGTGCCCTTCCACACCGGGCCGGTACCGTCGGTGAACTGGGTCAGCGCCGGCATTTTAAGCTCCGGGGCGATGATCAGGATGCCGATGGCCAGGCCAACGATGGTGCCGATCTTGAGGAAGGTCGACAGGTAGTCACGCGGCGCCAGCACCAGCCATACCGGCAGTACTGCGGCAACGAAACCGTAGCCCACCAGCATCCAGGTGATCTGCACGCCGGTGAAGGTGAACGCCGGGCCCCAGACCGGGTCGGCGGCAACCTGGCCCCCCAGCCAGATCGACAGCAACAGCAGCACCACGCCGATCAGCGAGATCTCGCCGATATGGCCCGGGCGGATGTAGCGCATGTAGATGCCCATGAACATCGCGATCGGGATGGTCGCCATCACCGTGAACATGCCCCACGGGCTCTCGGCCAGGGCCTTGACCACGATCAGCGCCAGCACCGCGAGGATGATGATCATGATCAGGAAGCAGCCGAACAGGGCGATGGTTCCCGGGATACGGCCCATTTCTTCACGGACCATGTCACCCAGCGAGCGGCCGTTGCGGCGGGTGGAGAGGAACAGGATCATGAAGTCCTGTACCGCACCGGCCAGCACCACCCCGGCAATCAGCCAGAGGGTACCGGGCAGGTAGCCCATCTGCGCCGCCAGCACAGGACCGACCAACGGGCCGGCGCCGGCAATCGCGGCGAAGTGGTGACCGAAAAGAATGTGTTTGTTGGTCGGCACGTAGTCCAGACCGTCGTTGTTGACCACCGCCGGGGTGGCCCGACGCGGGTCCAGCTGCATCACCTTGGTGGCGATGAACAGGCTGTAGTAGCGGTAGGCGACCAGGTAGATGGCCACCGAGGCGACGACGATCCACAAGGCGTTGATGGCCTCGCCACGACGCAGGGCGACCACACCCAGCGCACAGGCTCCTATGACTGCCAGCGCCAGCCACGGAATGTGGCGTAGCAGGCTATTATTGTTGTTCATGGTTTGCTTCCAGCTAGTGGATAAAAGACAGCCTTTCGAGTCTAGCGATACTGGCAGGAAAGGCCAGCCCCCACGTTGGTCTAGAGCCCTCCAGCGTGGTTGAACAAATCTCGTTATGCGCCCTTGCGCGGGCCTTGGCAAGTGCTGAGCTATAGTCAGGAAGAACCCCGGAGTGCCTGAACATGAGCGACCACCAAGAACGTCGACGTTTCAAACGCATTGCCTTCGACGCCCCCACCGAACTGGTGCAAGGCGAACACCGTTGGCAGGTCAGCCTGCTGGACATCTCCCTCAAGGGCATATTGATCGAATACCCCGAACCCTGGGACGCCGACCTCGAAGAGCTGTTCGATGCGGTGATTCACCTGGGTGAAGGCGCGCAGGTCGAGATGCAGGTGCAACTGCGCCATATCGATGAACAGCAGCTCGGCTTTATCTGCCTGCACATCGACCTGCCTTCGCTGGAGCATCTGTGCCGCCTGATCGAGCTAAATCTGGCCGATCGCACCGAACTGGAGCGCGAGTTCCACCAACTGATCGAAGTTTAGAAACTCTTAGCTTCCTACCTACCTTCCCCCAAATACCTTTCTTGTCCGTTTGGACAGCTTTATAGCCAGCCCCACGGTGCCCGCACGAGGCCCTGTGGCGCTGGCCTGTGGCTCTTGGAACAGAATCTGCATCCAGCCCTGAAGCCAAACCATGGGTAGGACTGTTCCTACGCAAATCTAAAAATTGTATACAATTGTTCTGGCATTAACGCGTAGGACTTGTCTACAGTAGCGCCACAACAATAAAACTGAGAACTTGCCCCATGAATACGTCCTCCCCTAGCACGTCTTCAGCCCAGCGTCCCGAAGACGAGAACCTGGGCCTTGGCGCCAACCTGGCTTATGGCCTGCAGCATGTTCTGACCATGTACGGCGGTATCGTCGCCGTGCCGTTGATCCTCGGCCAGGCGGCCGGCCTGGGCCCTGCCGACATCGGCCTGCTGATCGCCGCCTCGCTGTTTGCCGGTGGCCTCGCCACCCTGCTGCAAACCCTCGGCCTGCCGTGGTTCGGTTGCCAGCTGCCGCTGGTGCAGGGCGTGTCGTTCGCCGGTGTAGCAACCATGGGCGCAATTCTCAGCAGTGAAGGTGGCGGTGGCTTGCCCGGGGTACTGGGCGCGGTCATGGCGGCGTCGCTGATCGGCTTTCTGATTACCCCGGTGTTCTCGCGGATCACCAAGTTCTTCCCACCGCTGGTGACCGGCATCGTCATCACCACCATCGGCCTGACCCTGATGCCAGTGGCCGCGCGCTGGGTCATGGGCGGCAACAGCAAGGCCCCGGATTTCGGCAGCATGGCCAACATCGGCCTGGCCGGGCTGACCTTCGTCATCGTCCTGGTGCTGAGCAAGCTGGGCAGCGCGACTATCTCGCGGCTGTCGATCCTCCTGGCCATGGTCATCGGCACCCTGATCGCCTGGTCGCTGGGCATGGCTGATTTCAGCAAGGTCCTCGACGGCCCGCTGGTGGCGATGCCGACGCCGTTCCACTTCGGCATGCCGACCTTCCACATCGCCGCCATCCTGTCGATGTGCATCGTGATCATGGTGACCCTGGTGGAAACCTCGGCGGACATCCTCGCAGTCGGTGAAATCATCGACACCAAGGTCGACTCCAAACGCCTGGGCAACGGCCTGCGCGCCGACATGGCCTCGAGCATCCTGGCGCCGATCTTCGGCTCCTTCACCCAGAGCGCCTTCGCCCAGAACGTCGGCCTGGTGGCCGTGACCGGGGTCAAGAGCCGCTACGTGGTGGCCACCGGCGGGGTGATCCTGGTAGTGCTCGGCCTGCTGCCGATCATGGGCCGGGTGATTGCCGCGGTGCCGACCTCGGTACTCGGTGGCGCCGGCATCGTGCTGTTCGGAACCGTTGCCGCCAGCGGTATCCGCACCCTGTCCAAGGTCAGCTACAAGAACAACGTCAACCTGATCATCGTCGCCGCCTCCCTGGGCTTTGGCATGATCCCGATCGCTGCGCCGAACTTCTACGCGCAGTTCCCCAACTGGTTCGAGACCATCTTCCACTCCGGCATCAGCTCGGCAGCGATCATGGCTATCGTCCTCAACCTGGTGTTCAACCACTTCACCACCGGCAACTCCGACCAGCAGTCGGTGTTCGCTGCCGCTTACGAACGCACCATCCACTACTCGGACATCTCTGCCCTGCGCGATGGTGACTACTTCGAAGATGGCAAGCTGTTCAACGCCGAGGGCATAGAAGTGCCGGTGATGAGCGAGGGCGAGCATGGAGAACCGCCGGCGCGACGAGAGACGGTTTCGGAACACTGAATGAGTTAGCGGTTGAATCTTCGGGGCCGGTGCACATGCACCGGCCTTTTTGTTTCAGCGCGAAGCAAAGTAGCCATTCAATTGCTGCAAATCCTGCGGCTCCAGCACCCCGGCCAGATAACGTAACTGCAGCCAGGCGCGCAGGTAGTCGTAGCGCGCCTGGGCCAGGTCGCGGCGGGCGCTGTAGAGCTGCTGCTCGGCATCGAGCACGTCGAGGTTGACCCGCTCACCGCCGGCCACGCTTCTGCGCGTAGCGCTAATCAAGCCGCGGGCGGATTTGACTGCCAGTTCATAGGCACGGATCTTCGCCGTGCTGCTGGCGCAGAGATTGAATTGCTTGCGCAGCTGGTTGACGGTATCGGCGATCTGCCCGTCGAGGCTGAAACGCGCACTGTCACGCTCGGCAGCTGCCTGGCGGGTCGCGGCCGACACCCCGCCGCCGGCGAACAGCGGCAGGCTGATCTGGATGCCGATGCTGTCGGTGTCATAGCGCTGGTCGTAGCTGCTTTCCGAGCTTGAGCTGGATTTGCCGCTGCTGGCGTAGGCGCTCAACGTTGGCAGGTGACCGGCGCGCTGGCGCTCGACGGCGTAGTCGGCGGCAACCAGGGCGTGTCGTTGGGAGGCCAGCTCGGCGTTGTGGGCAACCGCCAGGTCGCGCCAGCTTTCAAAACCCAGGGGCTGCAAAGGTTGAACGCGAAATTCGCCACTCAAGGGCGCCAGGTCGGCGACTTCCAGCGGTTCGCCGATGATCGCCTGCAGGCTCCGCAAGGCCGCATCGAGGTTGTCGCTGGCTTCGATTTCCTGGGCCTGGGCCAGCTCGTAACGGGCCTGGGTTTCCAGCAGGTCGGTGCGGGTGCCCTCGCCGCCCTTGAGCAGGCGCCGGTTCAATTGCAGTTGCTCGGCATAAGCGCGCCGCTGGGCCTGGGCCAGGGCGATCTGTTCGTTGGCGAACAGTGCTTCGCTGTAGGCGGCGAACACCCGCACCGCCAGTTCCTGGCTGCGGCTGCGAAAGCGCTCGTCGGCCAACAGCGCCTTGGCCACGCCCTGGCGGTACTCGGCCCAGGCGCCATAGTCGAACAGCGGCTGTTGCAAGGTCAGGGTCGAGGAATAGCTGCGGTAGTCACGCTGGCTGGTGACGTTGCCGCGGGCGTTGGTCTGGGTCACTTCGGAGTCGTTGCGGGCATTGTTGTAGCGGTAGGACAGGTTCGGCAGCAGCGCCGCACGGCCAATGGCGCGGCTCTCAAGGCCGGCATCGCGTTCGGCGATGGCGGCATGGAAGACCGGATCGTTACGCACCGCCAGGGCATAGGCATCGCCCAGGTCGACGGCGGCGGCCGAAAGGCTGGCACCCAGCAACAACAGGCAGCACATCGCACGCATCGACATCATTCCTCCGCCAGGGCGACATGCACCCGGTCGGTCAAGGGCTTGAACAGATAATTGAGCATCGAGCGCTCGCCGGTACGCACGAAGGCTTGCACCGGCATGCCGGGGCGAATGTCCTGGCCGGCCAGTTGCTGCAAGCCGGCATCGCTGACCTTGGCGCGCACCTGGTAGTAAGGTTGCTGGGTTTGCTCATCGACCAGGCGATCGGCCGAGACCAGGGTCAGCTCGCCTTCCACCCGCGGAGTCTTGCTCTGGTTGAAGGCGACGAACATGATTTCTACCGGCAGGCCCGGATGCAGGCGATCGACCAGCTCCACCGGGGCGCGGGCATCGATCAGCAAGGGCGCGTCCCTCGGGACGATCTCCATCAGTTGCTGACCACGGGCAATCACCCCGCCATTGGTGAACACGCTCAGGCCCACCACCGTGCCGCTGGCCGGTGCGCGCAGCTGGGTGTTGGCCAGTTCGAAGGCGGCGCTGCGCAGGCGGTTGCCGAGGTCTTCAGCACTGGACTGCATGTCGCTCAGCTGCTGGCCGACTTCGCGCTGGTATTCCTGCTGACGTTGGGCCATGCGCAGTTTCAGCTCCAGGACCTGGCGGCGGCTGCGGCCGATATTGCCCAGGTCTTCGGAAATCGCGCCGTTGATCTGCGCGTACAGGCGTTCGCTGTCGAGCAGGCGGTTGCGCGGGATATAGCCGTCACGGGCCAGTTCGCGCAGGCCCTGCAATTGCTCGGCAAGCGCGGCGCGCTGTTCCTGCTTGTGGCTCATCGAGCCCTGCACGCCAGCGAGCATGGCCTCGGCGCCGGCGATGTTTTCGCGCAGGCCGGCCAGCTCCATGTCCAGCGACTGGCGGCGGCTGCTGCGCAAATGGCGCTGCAGTTCCAGGGCGGTGGCGACCCAGGGCTCGCTGGCCAGTGCCTGCAATTCGGCCGGGAAAGTGATGCTTTCCAAGCCGTCACGCTCAGCTTGCAGGCGCGCCTCGCTGGCCCGGGAGTTGACGTATTGCACCCGCAACGAATCATGCTGGGCCTGGGCCTGGGTGGCGTCCATCTGCACCAGCACCTGGCCGGCGCTGACGCTGTCGCCATCGTGCACCAGCAGGCGTTCGATAGTGCCGCCGGTGGGATGCTGCACCGCCTGGCGGCTGCCGGCGACCACCACGTTGCCCGCCACCGGCACGCCTTTGTCCAGCGGCGCCAGCGCTGCCCAGAGGATGAAACCGCCAAAGCCGCCGATCACCAGCCAGCGGCCCAGGCGGCTGTGACGGCGGGCATCGAGGCTCAGCAGGTTGTCGGGAATGGCTTGAGCGTGAAGCGACTGAGGGGCGGTCATGATCAGGATCTCGGGGTGCCATAGCTCATGCTGACGCTGGCCGCGCTGCGCAGCGCCGGAGTCGGAGCAGGCGTGGGAATGCCGGCTGGTTTGTGGCTGCGCTGCAAATCCTGCAGCACCCGCGCGGTCGGGCCGAAGGCCTGCATCTGGCTGTTCTGCAGCACCAGCAGCTTGTCTACTGCGGCCAGCAGGCTGGATTTGTGGGTAATCAGGATCAGCGTGCGCTGTTGCGCCTTGACCTGGCGGATCGCCTCGAGCAAGGCGCGTTCGCCGAAGTCATCGAGGTTGGAGTTGGGTTCATCGAGCACGATCAGTGCGGGTAGGCCGTATAGCGCCCGGGCCAGGCCGATGCGCTGGCGCTGGCCACCGGAGAGCCCCGCCCCGCCTTCACCAAGCTGGGTGTCATAGCCATTGGGCAGTTTCAGGATCAGCTCGTGGACACCGGCCAGTTGCGCAGCAGCCACCACCTGGTGTGAATCGACTTCACCCAAGCGGGCGATGTTCTCGGCAATGCTGCCGGCGAACAACTGCACGTCCTGGGGCAGGTAACCGATGTGCGCGCCGAGCAGGCCCTTGTCCCATTGCTGTAGCTCGGCGCCATCCAGACGCACCTTGCCGGCAGCCGGAGGCGCCGCGCCAACCAGCAAGCGCGCCAGGGTCGACTTGCCCGAGCCCGACGCACCAATGATGCCCAGGCTGTCGCCGGCCGCCAGTTCGAAGCCGAGGTTGGCCAGGCACGGCTTGCGCGTGCCCGGCTGCAGGGCGCTGAGTTGCTCCACCAGCAAGCGCCCGCTGGGTGCCGGCAACGGCATGCCGAGCGCACGCGGCGGTTGCTCGCTGAGCAAGCTGTGCAAGCGCTCATAGGCCTGGCGGGCCGAACCCCACTGGCGCCACACGGCAATCAATTGGTCGATTGGCGCCAGCACCCGGGCCATAAGGATGGAGCCGGCGATCATCATCCCCGGGGTAATCAGTTGCTCGATCGCCAGCCACGCGCCCAGGCCCAGCACCAGCGATTGCAGGGTCAGGCGCAGGCTCTTGGACACCGCAGTCACTGCCGCCGTGCGCTCGCTGCCCAGGTTCTGGCGCAGGAGAAAACCATGGTGCAAGCTGGCCCAGCGCTGGCGCACCGCCGCCAGCATGCCCATGGCTTCCATCACTTCGGCATTGCGCAGGTTGGCGCCAGCCTGTTGCCCGGCCTGCTGCGCCAACTGCCCGGCTTCGGCGAACGGTGCCTGAGTCAGGCGCTCGTTGACCCAGGCGAGAATCGTCAACAGCACCGCGCCCACCAGCGCCATCAAGCCCAGCCATGGGCTGAACAGAAACATCACCAACAGGTACACCGGGAACCACGGCGCATCGAAAAAGGCGAACAGCGCCTGGCCGGTGGCGAACTGGCGCAAGGTGGTCAGGTCGCTCAGCACCTGGTTCGCTGTACCCTTGTGGCCGGCCAGACTGGCTTGGTAAGCGGCCTCGAACACCCGCGGGTTCAAGCGCATGTCCATTTGCGTGCCAAGGCGGATCACCACCAGGCTGCGTACCCATTCCAGCAGGCCCATGAAGGCGAACAAGCCCAGCACCATCAGGCTGAGCATCAGCAGGGTCATCTCGTTGCCCGAGGACAGCACCCGGTCGTAGACCTGCAGCATGTACAGCGCCGGCGCCAGCATCAGCAAGTTGATCACCGCAGTGAACAGGCCGATGTTGGCAAAGCCGGCGCGGCAGGCCTTGAGCGCCTGCAACACTTCGTTGGCAGGGCGGGAGCGGGTGGCTTTCATGAACGTCCTCGACAGGGCAAGCCTGCGGGCGATTGACCTCGCCGGCGCAGGCTCGCAGAATTCGCACCACCGCCACCTGGGCCCGGCAAAGACGCAGGCGGCGGGGTAAGCAAGCAGCGAATGGAGGAGTGATCTTCCATTCGCTTTTTTTTACCTGGGGTCAGGCGGCCAGGGCGAAGTCTTCAGCCAGGGCCTGGACACCCACGACATCGGCCGAGGCCACGCTCAGCGGGCCGGCAGCCAACGCAGCACTGACCACGTCGAAGCTGTCGTCGGTAGACACGCCGTAGCCGGCCAGCAGGTTGTCCAGCACGCCTTCCAGGGCCGAGGTGTTGCCCTGCATCAGGCCGTAGATCACGCTCTGTACTTCGTTGCCGGCACGACCGGCGCCCAGCGCGGCGTCCAGGTCCAGGCCGTTGAAGCTGACCACGTAGTTGCTCAGGGTGAAGTCGCTACCGCTACCGCCGCCCAGCACCTGGCCCAGGGAAACGTTGTCCAGTTCGCCCCACAGGTAGTGGTTGAGGTTGTCACCGGCTGGCAGGCCGCGGTCGAACACATAGTGCAGACCATTGGCAGTGTTGCTGTCGGCGATGAATGCGTAGTCGGAGCCCTGGCTACCATGGGTAGCGTACTGGTCGCCGCTCAGGCTGCCGTTGCTGAAGCCGCCGGTATTGCTTTGTCCATGACCTGCAGTGACGAAGCCCGAAGTCCAGAACGCCAGGTAGTCATCGATCGACGAGCTGGAGAAGGCGGCATCGTAAGTAACGGAAAGAGTCATAACGGTTCCTCGTTGCATTGCATGATTGCGAAGGCGTATTCCCTGCCTTCGTGTCGCCCGACATGGGCAAACCCGGTGTGGATCAGAATTTGTATTCGAGCATCCCGCTCAAGGTCCGGCCGCGGGCCAGCGACAGGTTGTCGGTGTCGCCCATGGCCACGAAGTAGGCTTCGTCGGTGGCGTTCTCCAGCGACAGCGCGAGGTTCAGGCTCGGCGTCATCCAGTAGCTGGCGTACAGGTCGTAGACCTTGTATTTGGGCCACTGCGCCTGGTCGATCAGGCGGTAGCCGTGGTCGTTGAGGTTCTCACCATTGCCCTTGCTGTAACGCAGGCGGGCGCCGACATCGAGGGTGCGGTCAAGAAAGCGCATGCCGACCGTCAGCGAGCCGCGATCTGCCGGCATGTAGCTGGCGTTGCCCATGATGTGACCGCAGCTGACTGTCTGATCGAGGTCGGCAGCGTCCTCGGCCCGCGAAACGCGCACTGGCAACATGATCACGCGGCTGCCGACCCGCACCGGGCGCAGCACCGTCCCGGCGCTGACCAGGCGCTGCCCTCCCCCCATGTACAACTGCTTGGAGCAGAAATCGTTGCTGCCAATCATGTGGGTATAACTGAGCTGGCTGTAGTAACGCCCGGCGTCGTAGTCGAGGCTGTATTCGACCCCGCGAAAACGCGTCTGCTCCAGGTTGTTCTGATAGGCCGAGCGCCCGAGTGAAGTCCCCAGTGCAGAGGCGCCGGGCACATCGGCGTTGACATCCATGAACGAGAAATTGTCGATGCGGGTGTCGAAATAGGCGACCTTGGCGCCAAAGCGATCACCTTCCTGCAGCAGCGACTCCTTGAACAGGTTCACCCCCAGTTCCCAGTTGTGCGACTCCTCGGGCTTGAGGAAGGGGTTGGGATAGAGCATCTCGCTACCGCCACCATGGGGACGACCGCTCATGAATACTTCAGTCACTGACGGCGGACGCCAGCCACGTCCCCAGCGGGTGTAGACCTGCATCCAGTCGACACCGGGCTTCAGCGCAATGCCGAAGGTGGGCGAGAAACGGCCCTGCTCCTGTTCTTCGTCAAAGATCAGGTGAGTCTGCACGCGTTGAAGGTTTTCACCCGTGACACCCCTTGGGTACATCCAGGTGGTGATGCCGGTTTCGCCGGTGAGGCGGTAACGGTCGTAGCGCAATCCGGCATCGACCGTCAGCCAGTCGCCATGCTCGTACTGCACATCGCCGAACAGGCTGGCCATGATGCGCTTGCCTTCAGGCGTGGCCCCCTGAACGTAAGGCAAAGCCTGTTCGTTGAGTGCCGGGACCCGATCGGTTTTCGGTTTGAAGCGATCCTGGAAGAATTCGGTGCCGTAGTTAAAGGTGAGCTTGTCGGCGTCCCCCAAATAGAAGCGCGAAGTATTTTCCAGTTGCAGGCCCCAGGTATCGGTCTGAAAACGATCGTCATACGCCTCGACGCGGTTGTTGCTGCTGGCCGAGGCGTCATTACCGGCGTTCCAGCGATCCTGGCGGGTCGAAACGAAATACAGCTTGGCTTTCAGATCGACCAGGTCGTTGTCCGGGCTGTAGCTGTAGTCGAGCGAGGCGTTGCGGGCGTTGAAATCACTGCTGCCGGTGCGCTTGTAATAGAACTGCCGAGTCTGATTGTCGTAATAGGTCCAGGCGTCTTTGCTGTCCGTGTCGGTTTCCATGTAGTTGAGCTGCAGGCGCTGGTCGTTGGGCAGGTTCAGGCCCAGCTTGAGCAGTTGCGAGCGCGTGACGCTACCGGTCTCGCCGACCTCGGAGTGCAGCCAGTCCTTCCAGGCTTCGGGGTAGCTGGTCTTGCCGCGGATCTGGGTGCCGAGGTTGTCAGCGTTGTTGGTGCCGGCGCGGTAATCACCGAAGTGCCGCTCACTGACGCCCAGCAGTACATCGCCTAGCTCATTGCCGAAGGCAAACAATGCGCTGCCATTGAAGTTTGTGCCATTGCCCAGCTCACCGATGCCGTTGCCGGCGCGCAGGCGGCCACCGTACTCCTTGTCGGGGCCGAGAAAATCACGGGCCTGGACCGTGTTGAAGCTGGCAATACCGCCAATAACACCAGCACCGCCCATGCCCGCCTGGGTACCTTTTTCGATCTCGATGGAGCTGATGAACTCCGGGTCGATGAACATCACCCCGTTGCGCTGCTGATGGCCGTTGACGTTGAAGTTCTGGCGCATGCCGTCGATGTTCATGTTGACCCGGCCATAGTCCTGCACGCCGCGGATGTTCACCGACAGCCCCGGATCGCGCTGGTTGACCGCGGTGTAGACGCCGGCGGTTTCTTCGAGCATGTCAGCGGCGTGGCGCGGTGGGCGCTTGTCGATCTGCTCGCGGGTGATGACGCTGACCGAACGCGGCGTCTGGTAGACCCAGTCGGCATCGCTGTTGGAGTCGACATGGGTGGTACCCAGCTCGAGGGTCTGGCCATCATCACTGACCCGCTCCAGGCCGACCCGGTCAGTGCCGCTGAAGCGATAGCGCACGGGCGAACCGCGCAACAACAGGCCTAGCCCTTGCTGAGCCGAGTGCTCGCCGCGCAAACCCTCACTGCGCAGGCCAGCCAGTTTGCGGCTGTCGAAAAACACCTGGACCCCAGCCTGTTCGGCGAAGGCCAGCACGGCGCTGTCCAGCGCCTGGGCGGGAATGTCAAAGCGGATCAGGGCAGTAGTTTGGCTCGGGTGAGCGGGCTCGGCGGCCTGCACGCTACCGATCCCCATCGGCAAGGTCCAGGCCGCCAGCATCAGGCTGCTGGCAAGGGCTACCCGACCGAACGGCCGGGTGCGTCGTTGTTGTTGATTGCTCACGTCTGTTGCTCGCTGTGTTGGCGTTTTCTAGTAATGAAAATCAATCTCAACAAACAGACGTGCAACGCGGGAAAAGTCAGTAACGAAAATTCAAAAGAATTTCAGGGTGCTTGTTTCAGACGCCGCAGGTGAGCGCCGACAGCCCTTGTTGGCGGGCCTTGTCGCTGGTTTCGATGATCGATGCGGTGACCGCGACCTCATCACCACTGGCCGACATGTCACCGTCTTCGGCCACGCGGTAGCCCAGTTGGCGAAACAGCGAACGCACCTGCTCGGGCGGCGCATCAAAGTAGATCCCGTGCCATTCATAGCCGATGAACACCGCTGTGACCTTGATGCCGTGGAAGGGCAGATCGACCGGGTAGCTCACCTCCTCTTCCTGCGCCTGGGCAGGCAACGCCTGACGTTTGGCGATGGCCTTGTCGTAGTACGGCTCAAGCTTTGCGCCGAACTCGCACGTAGCGGGATCGAATTGCACCAGGTCGTCGGCCGCCAGCACGTGAGTGCTGGACACTCCGAGCAGCAAGGCGCCACAGATGGATGAAGCAACACACGCGAGAAAACCACTGGCCATATCCCTGCCTTGAGATCGTTGTCAAAACGCCAGTTTCGTGGAAAACAGCGCGACCGACAATCGCCGGCGCAGCGATCAATAGATCAGCGTCAGCCCGGGCAGGTCGAGGCGGCTGGCCTTGAGCTCTTCAGTCAGCATGGCCAGCGCGGCATCGAGGTTATCCAGGCGAAACATGCCGCTGACCTCACGCCGGGCCAGGGCCTGGTCGCTGATCAGCACATGACCGCTGCGATAGCGATTGAGCTGTGCGGCCACCTCGGCCAGCGGTTCGCGCTCGAACACCAGCACGCCGCGCTGCCAGGCGCTGGCGCGACGCACGTCCTGCTCAGGCCATGGGCGAATGCCATGGGCGGCGTCGTAGCGCAGGCTTTGGCCTTCCTTGAGCACCTGCTCGGAACTGCCCGCTTGCGGGGTGGCCTGCAAGGTCACGGCGACACTGTGTTCGAGCATGCCGACCCAGGTGCCGCCGTCAGGCTCGGGGCCCACCACGAAACGCGTGCCCAGGGCGCGACTGCTGCCCCCTGCCCGCTCGACCACAAAGGGCCGTTGTTCAGCGCCAGAAACCGCTGCAACGGTGAACACTGCTTCACCGGCCAACAGGCGCACGCGGCGCTCACTGTCGTTATAGGCCAGCTCGATGCCACTCTGGCTGTCGAGGTCGACCTGGCTGCCATCGGGCAGCGTCACCTGGCGCACCTCACCCTTGGCCGTGGCGTAGTCGGCGCGCAATGCCAGCGCCAAGTTCGGCGCCTGCTCCACGCCCACTACCGCCAGCACCAGCAGCGCCGCCGTACTCAGCGCCCAGCGCAGGCGTGAACGGCGCCGACGCCCGGCCAGTGGCCGAGCCAGCGCCGGGGCTGCCATTGGCGCGGACGGGTGCATGCGCCCAAGACGGCCGAGATCAGCCCAGGTCGCCTGGGCAAAATCCAGCGCCTGGGCATGGCGCGGATCACAGGCCAGCCAGCGCGCCAGCGCCTGCGTCTGCTCGGGGTTCAACGGGCCGGCGCAGCGCAGCACCGCCCACTCGGCGGCCTGCTCGCGAATGGCTTGCTCTGGCGAGTTCTGGCTGGTCACACGGTTCTCTCGAATTCTGGTTATGTGAGTGCTGACGTCTGAAGGCGCATTTCCCAGTAAACCGTTCGTCATCCTGGTTCCTGCAGACACTGCATCACATAGGCCAGGGCCTTGGCCAGATGCTTCTGTACCGAGCTGTCGGAAATATCCAGCGCCCGCGCCACCTCTGCGTGGGTCATGCCCTCAAGGCGGTTCAGACGAAACACTTCCTGGGTGCGTGGCGGCAAGTCGGCCAGGGCCCGGCGCAGGCGGCGCATGTGCTGCTCGGTGGCGGCGTTTTCGTCCAGGCCCGGGCTGTCTTCGACGATGGTTTCCAGTGCTTCGTGGGGCACCGAGTCGGTCTTGCGCCGTTGCTGCTGGCGCACATGATCGATCATCAGGTTGTGCGCGGTGCGATACAGGTAGGCCGGGGTGTTGTCGATTCGTTCGCGGCCCTGTTGCTCGGCCAGGCGCAGGAAACTTTCCTGCACCAGGTCGGCAGCCAGCTGCGGGTCACGCACCTTGCGCGTCAGCAACCCCTGCAAGGTTTTCGCGTGCTTGAGGAACAGCCGCTTCAAGTCGGACTCCGCCACGCGAACTCCCTGTGGATGGCCGGAAAGAAGGCGGTATGCTACTCGTTAGTGAGAATCAGTTGCAACTTCACCCCGGCACGCCTTGCACGTGCCGGGATGCGAAGATCACTCGAACAGCGCGTCCAGCGCCTGTTCAAGGCGGGTCACGGCAATCACCTGCAGCCCAGGCGGCGCTTCCTTCGGGGCGTTGCCCTTGGGCACAATGGCGCGCTTGAAGCCATGCTTGGCCGCTTCCTTCAAACGCTCCTGGCCGCTCGGCACCGGGCGCACTTCGCCAGACAAGCCAACCTCGCCAAACACCAGCAGGCCGTTGTCCAGCGGACGGTTGCGCAGGCTGGACATGATCGCCGCCATCAGCGCCAGGTCGGAGGCCGTCTCCAGCACCTTGACCCCGCCGACCACGTTGAGGAACACGTCCTGGTCATGGGTAGGGATGCCGCCATGGCGATGCAGCACCGCCAGCAGCATGGCCAGGCGGTTCTGGTCCAGGCCCAGGGTGACCCGCCGCGGGTTGGACAGGTGGCTGTCGTCGACCAGGGCCTGAACCTCCACCAGCATCGGCCGAGTACCTTCCCAGGTGGCCATGACCACGCTGCCCGGTACTTCTTCCTGGGCACGCGTAAGAAAGATCGCCGAGGGGTTGGAGACTTCCTTCAGGCCACGGTCGGTCATGCCGAACACGCCCAGCTCGTTGACCGCGCCAAAACGGTTTTTCACCGCGCGCAGCAAACGCAAGCGGCCGTCGGATTCGCCCTCGAAATACAGCACGGTATCGACCATGTGCTCGAGCACCCGTGGCCCGGCCAGCGCGCCTTCCTTGGTCACGTGACCGACCAGGAAGATCGCCGTGCCGCTCTGCTTGGCATAACGCACCAGCAAGGCTGCGCTTTCGCGCACCTGGGAAACACCGCCAGGCGCCGACTGCAACTGCTCGGTGAAGATGGTCTGGATCGAGTCGATGACCATCACCTTGGGCTTCTCCAGCCGGGCGGTGGCGATGATGGTCTCGATACAGGTTTCGGTCATCACCCGCAGCTTGTCCTGGGGCAGGCCCAGGCGCCGGGCGCGCATCGCCACCTGCTGCTGGGACTCTTCGCCGGTGACGTACAGCGCCGGCATGCGCGTGGCGATGTTGCACAGGGTTTGCAGGAGAATGGTCGACTTGCCGATGCCCGGATCACCACCGATCAGCACCACCGAACCGTCGACCAGGCCGCCGCCGAGTACCCGGTCGAGTTCGGCACTGGCGGTAGTGAAGCGCGGGATTTCCTCGACACTGACTTCGGCCAGGGTCTTGATCTGCGCCTGCTGCCCGGCCCAGCCGGTGCGCCCGCTCGGTGCTGCGGCCGCGCCACTCTCTAGCACGGTCTCGACCAGGGTGTTCCAGGCGCCGCATTCAGCGCATTGCCCGGCCCATTTCGGAAAGGTCGCGCCGCACTCGGTGCAGCCGTACATGCGCTTGGCCTTGGCCATGGGGACGGTCCTCTGGAAAAAGGCACCATCATAGCCGACCTCGGGTGCCCCGGCGGGCAGAGAAAACGACAAAACTATTCGGTATAACCGCAGTCTGTTGCAGCAGCGCGGAGCATGAAGCGCATAGCTGAATTACACTGCGTTTACCCAACTCATCTGTTACAAGGAATAAACCATGGGCGTGCTCAATGAATTCAAGGCCTTCGCGGTCAAAGGGAATGTCGTCGATATGGCCGTCGGTATCATTATCGGCGCCGCCTTTGGCAAAATCGTTTCATCTTTTGTAGGTGACGTGATCATGCCTCCGATCGGTTTGCTGATCGGCGGCGTCGATTTCAGCGACCTGGCGGTCACCCTCAAGGCCGCTGAAGGCGACATACCGGCGGTGGTGCTGGCCTACGGCAAATTCATTCAGACTATCCTCGACTTCATCATCGTCGCCTTCGCGATTTTCATGGGCGTCAAGGTCATCAACCGCCTGAAACGCGAAGAAGCCGCCGCGCCGACCCTGCCGCCGGTGCCGACCAAAGAAGAAGAGCTGCTCACCGAAATTCGCGACCTGCTCAAGTCGCAGAATCAGCAACCCAGAGATCCCGTATAAAAAAACGGCGCCTGCGGGCGCCGTTTTCGTTGCTGCTTACCAATAAGTCTCGACGGCCACCTGGCCGGGTCGCCGGCTCAGGCTCAGGTTCATGTCGCGCTGCTTGAGCACTTTGCGGGTGTCGTCGATCATCTGCGGGTTGCCACAGAGCATTACCCGCGAATGTTCCGGAGTCAGCGCCAGGCCCGCCGCGCGTTCAAGCTCGCCGTTCTCGATCAGGGTGGTAATGCGCTGGTTCAGCACTCCCGGATGCTGCTCGCGGGTGACGATCGGGATGAACTGCAGCTTGCCGGCGTACTCGGCCAGGTAGTCGCGCTGCTCCAGGCCGGCGATCAAATCCAGGTACGCCAGCTCGCGGGCCTCGCGCACCGAATAAACCAGTTTGATCGACTCGAATCGCTCCCACACTTCGAAGTCCTGGAGGATCGACAGGAATGGCGCGATACCGGTGCCGGTCGCCAGCAGCCAGAGGTCGCGGCCATCAACGAAGCGGTCGAGGGTCAGGTAACCGAAGGCCTGGCGATCGATCAACAGGCTGTCGCCGGCGCCCAGGCGGCTCAGCTCACTGGTGAATTCGCCGCCCGGCACTACGATGGAAAAGAAATCCAGATGCTCGTCGAACGGTGAGGAAACCATCGAATAGGCGCGCCAGACCACACTACCGTCTGCCTTGGTCACTCCAAGACGGGCGAACTGCCCGGCACGAAAACGAAAGCCCTGGTCGCGGCTGGTCCGCAGGCTGAACAGGCTGGGGGTCAGCGGCTGGACGTCGAGCAGCGTCTGGCGGGTGAACTTTTCAGCACTGGCAGTCATGGCTTGCTCCAAAAAACAGATGCCCCAGTGTCGCGCAAACGCCGAGGGATAAACACCGTTGGTTTGTTGTGGCATCCGCCGTCGTTGAGAAGAATGGATTCGAAATAAATTATTACATTTAGATAGTGGCACACAGTCACTTCCTGCACTCAAAAAACAGGGTGTTCATCTACTCGATAGTGGCTTTGCAACATCAAAAAGATATCAAGTTTTTCATTCGTAACTGGCAAAGAACAGCCCTGCCAAAATGTTCACATTTCTATAGCCAAAAAACCCAACAAAACCGTGGGACATTTCCTACACTACGTTGCACCTCGCCAGATCTTGGATCCACCCCATTGAGATCCCCATCATGCCGCATTGGAAAGAACAGCAACTCGAGCAGTTGCTAGCCGAAACCAACGAACAACGGATGTTTGACCTCGCGGTTTCCCTGGCCCAGCAACTGGGCATGGAGTACCTGTGTTTCGGCATGCGCGTGCAGATCGCCACTTTCGCGCCGCAAATGCGATTCTTCAACAACTATCCCGACGCCTGGAACGAACGCTACCAACGTTGCAACTACGTGGACATCGATCCCACCGTCGCCCATTGCCACCACTCCCTGATGCCGTTGCTGTGGTGCGATGATGTGTTCCGAGAGACACCGGAATTTCGCGAAGAGGCAAAATCCTTCGGCTTGCGCCACGGCTGGAGCCAGTCGGCCCACGACATGCGTCACAACGAAAGCATCCTCAGCATCGCCCGCAGCCAGGGCGCAATCAATCTAGACGAACTCTATGACAAGGCCGGCCAGACCATCTGGCTGTGCAACCTGCTGCACACGCTGATGATTGACCGCCAACCCGGGCAAGCAACCCCGGCGTACAACCTTTCGGAGCGGGAAACCGAAGTGCTCAAATGGTCGGCCGCCGGCAAGACCGCCGCCGACATCGCCTGCATCCTTTCGCTGTCACAGAGCACGGTGAACTTTCACATCCGCAGCATCATCAACAAAACCAACGCCAGCAACAAAGCCGGCGCAATCGCCATTGCGGCGATGCGTGGCCTGATCTGAGCCAACGCCCCCGTACCTTCGCAAAGCACGGTAGAATCACGGCCCTGTAGAGCGCGCCGCGCGCACGCACATCAATGCCCCAGAGCCTTACACCATGCCCCTGCTGACCAGCCCCTTCGCCGAACTCGACCTGCTTCGCCAGCCCGAACAAGCCAACGATCCCCTGCAAGCCTTCGATGCTGCCGACGAGTATCTGCTGGAGCACCTGGCCGCGCAGGCACCTGCCGCCGATACCCGGGTACTGGTGCTCAACGACAGTTTCGGCGCCCTGGCCATCAGCCTGGCAGCGCATGTGTCGGTGCTCAGCAGCGGCGATTCGCACCTGGCGCATCTGGCCCTGGAAAAGAACCTGGTGCGCAATGGCCTGGCCTTCGACGCGGTGCCGTTCGTGGCGGCCAGTAGCACCTGGCAAGGCCCGTTCGACCGGGTACTGGTACGCGTGCCAAAGACTCTGGCCCTGCTCGAAGAGCAACTGATTCGCCTGCAGGGCCAACTGGCGCCCGGCGCACAGGTGGTGGCTGGGGCCATGATCAAACACTTGCCGCGCGCCGCCGGTGACTTGCTGGAGAAATACATCGGCCCGGTGCAGGCATCGCTGGCGCAGAAAAAGGCCCGGCTGCTGATTGCCACCTTCGAGGCCAAGCCGGCGTTCGTTTCGCCCTACCCGACCCGCTACCAACTCGACGCGCCCCCCCTGGTGCTGCTCAACCACGCCAACGTGTTCTGCCGCGAAGGCCTGGACATCGGCACCCGGGCGTTCCTGCCGCACCTGCCCAAGGACCTCGGCGATGCACGTGTCGCGGACCTCGGTTGCGGCAATGGCGTGCTGGCCATCGCCAGCGCCCTGGCCAACCCGCAGGCGCAGTACACCCTGGTCGACGAGTCATACATGGCCGTGCAGTCGGCACTGGAAAACTGGCAGGCGGCGTTGGGCCCGCGTGAAGTCACGGTGCGCGCCGACGACGGCCTGGCCGGGCAGCCAGCGCAGTCGCTGGATGTGGTGCTGTGCAATCCGCCGTTCCATCAACAGCAGGTAGTCGGTGACTTCCTCGCCTGGCGGATGTTCCAGCAAGCGCGCGAGGCGCTGGTGGTCGGTGGTGCGCTGTATATCGTCGGCAATCGCCACCTGGGTTATCACAGCAAGCTGGCGCGCTTGTTCCGTGGGGTCGAGCAGGTGGCGGCGACGCCCAAGTTCGTGGTGCTCAAGGCGCGTAAGTAAACCAGCACTGCGTCGCCTGCATCGCTGGCAAGCCAGCTCCCACAATAGACCGGTGTCCACTGGCCATGTGGGAGCTGGCTTGCCAGCGATGAGGCCCTAAAAAAAACCCTCCGCAGCTGACGCTGCGAAGGGCTGTAAATCCGCCGCAAGGCGGGATGGGAAATATCGTACTAGTGCGTGCTCAATCCGGCCGCACTCATGAACAGGCGCATCAGCCAGGCGACCAGGGCCAGGCTCACCACGCTGCCGACCCAGATCGCTACCAACCAGCCCAGGCGCTGCCAGAGCGGTTTCTTCTCTTCGTCCATCGTGCCTTTGCCAGTCATTGCCATGCTCCCCTAGTGGTAGCCATCTTCGTGGGTCACCTTGCCGCGGAACACGTAATAGCTCCAGAAGGTGTAACCGAGGATGAACGGGATGATGAACAAGGTCCCGACCAGCATGAAGCCCTGGCTTTGCGGCGGCGCGGCAGCGTCCCAGATCGAGATCGACGGCGGGATGATGTTCGGCCACAAGCTGATGCCCAGGCCGCTGTAGCCGAGGAAGATCAACACCAGGGTCAGCAGGAACGGGGTGTAGTGTGCGTTACGCGCCACCGCCCGGAGCAAACCGTAAAGGGTTACCAGGACCAGGATCGGTACCGGCAGGAACCAGAACAGGTTGGGCAGGCTGAACCAGCGCTCGGCAATGTCCGGGTGGGCCAGCGGCGTCCAGATACTGACGATGCCGGTCACCGCCAGCAGCACCAGGGCCAGCGGCCGCGCCAGGTCGTGCATCTGCAGTTGCAGCTTGCCTTCGGTCTTCATGATCAGCCAGGTGCAGCCGAGCAAGGCGTAAGCCACGATCAGGCCCAGGCCGCAGAACAGGCTGAACGGGGTCAGCCAGTCGAGGCTGCCGCCAGCGTAGCTGCGATCGACCACCTCAAAGCCTTCGATGAAGGCGCCCAGGGCCACGCCCTGGAAGAAGGTAGCCGCCAGCGAGCCGCCGATGAAGGCCTTGTCCCACAGGTGACGCTTGGCTGCAGTGGCCTTGAAGCGGAACTCGAAGGCCACGCCGCGAAAGATCAGCCCGATCAGCATCAGCATCAACGGCAGGTACAGCGCTGAAAGCACCACGGCGTAGGCCAGCGGGAAGGCGCCGAACAGCGCCGCACCACCGAGCACCAGCCAGGTTTCGTTACCGTCCCAGACCGGGGCGACGGTGTTCATCATCACATCGCGGTCTTGCTCGCCCTTGACGAACGGGAAGAGGATGCCGATGCCAAGGTCAAAGCCGTCCATGACCACATACATCATGATGCCGAAGATGATGATGATGGCCCAGATAAGCGGAAGATCAACACCCATGATTCAGTTCCCCTTGTTCAGGCTGGCGTGCTCGCCATTGTCATGATCGTCATCGGCGGCAGACAGCGGCCGTGCCGGGGTGCGTTGCTGGCCGGGGCCACCCGGGTTGGTCTCGTCGCCTTCACCGGTTTTCGGCCCTTTGCGCACCAGGCGCATCATGTAGCCAAGGCCGGTACCGAACAGCGCGAAGTAGACCACCACGAACATCACCAGGGTCAGGCCGAGCTGGCCGTAGCTGTGGTTCGAGGCGCCATCAGCGGTGCGCATCAGGCCATAGACCACCCAGGGCTGGCGGCCGATCTCGGTGGTGAACCAGCCGGCGAGGATCGCGATCAGGCCGGAGGGGCCCATCCACAAGGTCAGGTACAGGAACGGCCGCGAGCTGTAGAGCTTGTCGCTCTTGCGCAGCCACAGGCTCCAGAGGCCGACGAAGATCATCAGCATGCCAAGGCCGACCATGACCCGGAACGACCAGAAGACGATGGTCGAGTTAGGCCGGTCTTCTTTCGGAAACTCCTTCATCGCCGGCACTTGCTTGTCCAGGCTGTGGGTCAGGATCAGGCTGCCCAGCGCCGGGATTTCCACCTTGAAGCGGGTGGTCTCGGCTTCCATGTCGGGGATACCGAAGAGGATCAGCGGGGTCGGTTCGCCTGGCTTGTTTTCCCAGTGGCCTTCGATAGCAGCGATTTTCACCGGCTGGTGCTTGAGGGTATTGAGGCCGTGGAAGTCGCCGATCACCGCTTGTACCGGGGCGACGATCAGGGCCATCCACATGGCCATCGAAAGCATCTTGCGAATCGCCGGGTTATCGCGGCCGCGCAGCAAGTGCCAGGCGGCCGAGGCGCCGACGAAGAACGCTGTAGCAACAAAGGCGGCAGTCGCCATGTGCGCCAGGCGGTAAGGGAACGACGGGTTGAAGATCACCGCGAACCAGTCCACCGGCACGACGACGCCGTTGACGATTTCGTAGCCCTGGGGGGTCTGCATCCAGCTGTTGGAGGCGAGGATCCAGAAGGTCGAGATCAAAGTGCCGATGGCCACCATGACCGTGGCGAAAAAGTGCAGCCCACGGCCCACGCGGTTCCAGCCAAAGAGCATGACGCCAAGGAAACCGGCTTCAAGGAAGAAGGCGGTGAGAACTTCGTAAGTGAGCAGCGGCCCGGTGACGGAGCCAGCGAAATCGGAGAACTTGCTCCAGTTGGTGCCGAACTGGTAGGCCATGACCAGGCCGGAGACCACCCCCATGCCGAAGTTGACGGCAAAGATTTTCGACCAGAAATGGTAAAGGTCACGGTAGACGCTGTTGTTGCTCTTCAGCCACAGCCCTTCGAGAACAGCCAGGTAGCTCGCCAGGCCAATGGTGATGGCCGGGAACAGGATGTGAAAGGACACGGTAAACGCGAACTGAATTCGGGCGAGATCTAGAGCCTCTAATCCGAACATAGTGCTTCCTCTGTCAGGTAATCCGGCGTCAGGCGGTGGCCTTGGCGCCAACTGCCCCCACGGTAGTTGAGTGCGGCAAGTTGGAATTGTTCTGTAAACATCACATCGCAGGGAATTCGGCCGTCTGGCCATGCCGTTGCAAATGAAACAATTGATCCAGATCAACGGATGCCTGAAAGGATAGTCCTGAACGGGCTGTGCGCTTGTGTGGTTGATTGCCGCGTGACCGGTTGTCTCACCCCCTTTACCGCGCCCCAAAACAGTGCGCTTACCGCACACAGGTGCCATCCCTCGCAACCTGTTGTTACAAAGTGGTGATAACCTGCAGCGTCGATCCCTGCGCCGAGGCTCTGTTTCGCCGATGTCAGACCCCGTTTTGCTGCTGCGTCATCACCGTCCCTTCCTGGCCTTCTGGCTGGCCCGGGTATTTACCGCCAGCGGCTTTCAGATGCTTACCGTGGCGATCGGCTGGCACCTCTACCAATTGACCGGCAATGTCCTCGACCTGGGCCTGGTGGGCCTGGTGGAATTCGCCCCGCGGGTGCTGTTCATGCTGCACACCGGACACGTCGCCGACCGCTATGACCGGCGACGGGTCGCCGCCCTGTGCCAGAGTGCCCAGGCCATGATCGCCCTGGTGCTGGTGGTCGCCAGCAGCACCCACAGCGTCAGCCGCGAACTGATCTTCCTGCTGGCGTTCTTGCTCGGTAGCGCACGCTCCTTTGAAATGCCGGCGACCCAGGCGCTGCTGCCCAATGTGGTGCCCTCCGAGCTGTTTCCACGTGCCGTGGCTGCTTCTGCCTCGGCGATGCAGGCGGCGACCATCGTCGCGCCGGCGGTGGGCGGTTTTCTCTATGCCTTTGGCAGCGTCTGGGTGTACGGGCCGACGGTAGCGTTGTACCTGATTGCCTGCGTGTTGACCCTGGGCCTGGTGTCGCGCCAGCAACCAGGCAACCAGGGCCGCGCCAGCCTCGAATCGCTGATGGCCGGCATTCGCTTTATCCGCAGCCGCCCGGACATCCTCGGGGCGATCTCCCTGGACCTGTTCGCCGTGCTGCTGGGCGGCGCCACCGCGCTGTTGCCGGTGTTTGCCAAGGACATCCTGCTGACCGGCCCCTGGGGCCTGGGCCTGCTGCGCTCGGCGCCGGCGGTGGGCGCCCTGCTGATGTCGCTGTGGCTGGCGCGCTTTCCGGTGGAGCGCAAGGTCGGGCGGGTGATGTTTACCGCTGTCGGCGTGTTCGGGGTGGCGACCATTGCCTTTGGCCTGTCCACTTCGTTCTGGTTTTCCCTCGCCGTGCTGGCGGTGCTGGGCGCCGCCGACATGATCAGCATGGTAATACGCGGTGCCTTCGTGCAGCTGGAAACACCGGATGAAATGCGCGGCCGGGTCAGCGCGGTGAACGGGCTGTTCATCGGCGCCTCGAACCAGCTCGGTGAGTTCGAGTCAGGAGTGACTGCGCACTGGTTCGGCACGGTACCGGCGGTAGTGCTGGGCGGGGTCGGCACGCTGCTGGTGACCGGGGTGTGGATCAAGCTGTTTCCGACCCTGGCTGGGCGCGATCATATGCATAAGCAGTGAGGGCCTGTGGGAGCGGGCTTGCCCCGCGATAGTCACACCCGCAGCTCAGCCGCCACCCGCTTGCGCAGCACCCTGCCCGCCAGTTGCTCGACCAACACCAAGGCAAATTCCAGCGCCGCCGCCGACCCCTGGGCGGTGATGCAATTACCGTCCACCACCACCGGCTGATCGACAAAGCTGCACCCGGACAACCCCTGGCTGACAGCCGGGTCACAGGTCATGCGTCGCTGGCGCAACACACCATAGGCCTGCAGCGCCAACGGCGCTTCGCCGATCGCGGCAAAAAACTTGCCGGCCCTGGCCTGATCCTTGACCTGCTGCGCCAGTGGTTGGTGCGCGGCCATGTGCTGTGCGCCTTTTTCGCCCCCGGGCAAGACCATCAGGTCGAACGGCTGGGCCAGCAGGTCGACCAGCATGCCGTCGGCGGTCAAGCGCGTGCCGCGGGCACAGGTGAGCATCCGCCGGCCTTCGATACTGGCCACCACCACTTCGATCTCGGCGCGGCGCAGCACGTCGATCAGGGTCACGCTCTGCAGGTCATCCACGCCTTCGGCGACTACGATCAGGGCTCTGTGGGTCATCAACTGCTCTCCGCCGGGGTATCCCACAAGCTTAGTCGCTCACAGCAACAGGGTCAGTTGACGCTCGTGGCCCTGGCGTGCGCGGTAGCCGTCGCCGCTGTCGACCCAGCCGCTGGCCAGGTACAGCGCCAGGGCGGCGTGGTTGTCCCGGTCTACAGAAAGCTGCAGGCAACGCACCTCGGGCCACGCCTCGCACACCAGGCCCGGCAACGCCTGCATGAAAAATCGCCCCAGGCCCTGGCCCTGCAAGCGCTGATCGACTTGCAAGGCATTGATCGTCGCCGCATCGGCCCGGGCCCAGGGCGCCAGGAACACCCCGCGCTGAAGCAGCAAGAAGGCCCGCGGCAGGTTGTCCAGCAGCAGCGCCACGCCACGCCGGTCGGGACTGTTGCCACTTTGCAGGGTGTACAAGGCGCTAGCCATATCACCGGCAAAGCGCAGTTGCTCAGGCCGCACCTGGATGTCAAGCAGTTGCTCGCGCTGGGCCGGGTTAAGGTCGCGGTAGTCGGTCAAGTGCACAGCATGGTCAACTCGGGATGGGGGGAACGGCGCAGAACCTGCAGATATCTGCAGTGTATCGCGACATTAATTACCGCTGCCCGAGCATGCTGGTATGATGCGCGGCTTTTTTCCGACCCAGGGAAAAACCACAGTCTCCCGGTACAGTCTGTGCTTTGCTAACTGGGTCGATACATTCACGGCGCCGGGAGCGCCACGGGGAGCAGGCATGCTGGAAAGGCTGTTTCAACTAAAAGCACACGACACCAATGTCCGCACCGAGATTCTCGCGGGCGTGACCACCTTCCTGGCCATGGCCTACATCCTGTTCGTCAACCCGAGCATTCTCGGCGAGACCGGCATGGACAAGGGCGCGCTGTTCGTCGCCACCTGCCTGGCAGCGGCCATCGGCTCGACCACCATGGGCCTGATCGCCAACTACCCGATCGCCCTGGCACCGGGCATGGGCCTGAACGCCTTCTTCACCTACACCGTGGTCCTGCACATGGGCCACACCTGGCAGGTGGCCTTGGGCGCGGTGTTCATCTCGGCGGTGTGCTTCTTCCTGCTGTCGATCTTTCGCATCCGCGAATGGATCGTCAACAGCATCCCGTTGCCGCTGCGTTCGGCAATTGCCGCCGGTATTGGCCTGTTCCTGGCGCTGATCGCCCTGCATAACGCCGGCATCGTCGTCGATAACCAGGCCACCCTGGTGGGCCTCGGTGACCTCAAGAAACCGGCGCCGATCCTCGCCACCCTGGGCTTCTTCCTGATCGTCGCGCTGGAGGCCATGAAGGTCCGCGGCGCGGTGCTGATCGGCATCCTGGCGGTGACCGTGGCCTCGATCGCCCTGGGCGTGACTCCATTCAACGGCGTGGTGTCGATGCCGCCGTCGCTGGCGCCGACCTTCCTGCAGCTGGACATCAAGGGCGCGCTGGACGTCGGCCTGATCAGCGTGATTTTCGCCTTCCTGTTCGTCGACCTGTTCGACAACTCCGGCACCCTGATCGGCGTCGCCAAGCGCGCCGGCCTGATGCGCAAGGACGGCCACATGCCGAAAATGGGCCGGGCGCTGATCGCCGACAGCACCGCGGCGATGGCCGGTTCCCTGCTGGGTACCTCGACCACCACCAGCTACATCGAATCTGCAGCCGGCGTCAGCGCCGGTGGCCGCACCGGCCTGACCGCCATCGTGGTAGCCATTTTGTTCCTGCTGGCGCTGTTCTTCGCACCGCTGGCCGGCAGCGTGCCAGCCTTCGCCACGGCACCGGCGCTGTTGTTCGTCGCCGTGTTGATGGCTTCGGGCCTGGCTGAAATAAACTGGGACGACATTACCGAAGCCGCGCCGGTGGTGGTCACTGCCCTGGCCATGCCGCTGACCTACTCGATCGCCAACGGCATCGCCTTCGGTTTCATTGCCTGGACCGCGATCAAGCTGCTTTCCGGCCGCGCCCGTGACCTCAACGCGGCACTGGTGATCCTCTCGGTCCTGTTCGTCATCAAACTGGGCTGGTTCAACGCATGAGTGCTGTCTTCGACCCTTCGACCTACACCCAGCAGCTCGACGCCAAGGTCGCGCGCCTGCGCGAGCTGCTGGCGCCGTTCGCGGCGCCCGAGCCTGCGGTATTCGACTCGCCGCGCGAGCACTATCGCCTGCGCGCCGAGTTCCGCCTGTGGCGCGAAAACGAGCAGCGCTTCTACGCGATGTTCGCCCCGGGCGAGAAACACACGCCGATCCTGATTGAAGACTTCCCGATTGCCAGTCTGCAGATCAACGACCTGATGCCACGGCTCAAGGCCGCCTGGCAAGCCAGCTCGGCGTTGAGCTTCAAGCTGTTCCAGGTGGAGTTCCTCACCACCCTGGCAGGCGATGCAATGATCACCCTGTGCTATCACCGTCCGCTGGACGAGCACTGGGAGCGCGCCGCGCAGCAACTGGCCAGCGACCTGGGCGTGAGCATCATCGGCCGCTCCAAGGGCAAGCGCGTGGTGATCGGCCGCGATTACGCAGTCGAAGAGCTGCAGATTGCCGGGCGCACCTTCCGCTACCGCCAGCCCGAAGGCGCCTTCACCCAGCCTAACGGCGCGGTCAACCAGAAGATGCTCAACTGGGCCTATGAAGCCCTGGGCGAGCGCCAGGACGACCTGCTTGAGCTGTACTGCGGCAACGGCAACTTCACCCTGCCGCTGGCCACCCGGGTGCGCAAGGTACTGGCCACCGAGATCAGCAAGACCTCGGTCAATGCCGCCCTGCACAACCTCGACGACAACGCTGTGGATAACGTGCGCCTGGTGCGTCTGTCGGCTGAAGAGCTGACCGAAGCGCTGAACGAAGTGCGTCCGTTCCGCCGCCTCGAAGGCATTGACCTCAAGAGCTACCAGTTCGCCAGTGTGTTCGTCGACCCGCCGCGCGCCGGCATGGACCCGGATACCTGCGAGCTGACCCGGCGCTTCGACAACATCCTGTACATCTCCTGCAACCCGCAAACCCTGGCGGCCAACATCGCCCAGTTGCACGACACCCATCGCATCGAGCGCTGTGCGTTGTTTGACCAGTTTCCGTATACCCATCACATGGAGAGCGGGGTGTTGCTGGTTCGCCGTTGAAGCTATCGCGGGTCAAGCCCGCTCCTACAGGAGCGGGCCCTTCAGCCGAGCCCCGAACACATCAACAACGGCACCAGCTGATCCTCATCGGTCAACGCCCCATGGTGCCCGCGCCATTGGCTGGCGTGCTTTTCCACCTCGCTGCGAATGATCCCGCCCGCCCCGCGCGGGACCACGATCAGATCGCCAATCCGCGCCTCCGCCTGGCTTAGCAGCACATCGCCGAACAGCCCCTTGGCAATCGCCTGGGCCTTGCTCAACACGTGATAGCCCTCCCCCAGACGATTCTGCCAGCGCTCGTGCACGCGGTCCTGCTGGTGCGCGTGGGTGTACAGGTAGCGCGCGCGAATATCTCCGGCCATCGCCCGCACGCCCTCCTGCAGCACCGGGTCCAAATCAAAGTCGCGCACCTGTTCGCTGTCCAGCGCCAGCATGCCGTGGTCGGCAATCACCATCAGCCGCGCCTGCTCAGGCAAGGATTGGGCGATGGCCCGGGCCAGCTGGTCGGCAATCTGCAGTTGCTTGAGCCAGCCCTCGGAGCCTGGGCCGAACAGGTGCCCGGCAAAATCCAGGTCGCCGAAATAGGCGAAGCAGAACGCCGGCCCAGGCACTGCCAGGGCGGCATTGACCAGTTCCGGATAGGCATCATAGGCCGGCGCCGGGAGGATCTTGCCGGCCCGGTAGATCGCCCGAGTGAAGTCCGAACCGGCATAGCGCCCGAGCATCACCGTGCTGATGGCGATGCCCTGGGCCGCCGCCTGGCTCCAGGCATCGGCGGGCACGATAAAAGTCTCCGGCGGCGGCGCGCCACTGGCCTGCGCCTCGACCTGCAAGGGCGAGGTGGTCCAGGTCAGTGGCGACAGTTCAGTGTGCTCATCCAGGGCAAAGCCGCAGCCGACGATACCGTGGGCGCCGCTGCCCAGCCCGCAAGCCACAGAGGCCAGGCTGGTCGCCGTGGTGGCTGGAAAGCCTACCTTGAAGTGGCTGTCCGGCTGCATCAGCGAGGCAAGAAACGGCGCATGCCGGGCGTGGGCCTGCAGCAGGTTCCAGCCCAGGCCGTCGATCAGCAGCAGGCAGGTGCTGCGCGAATGGTCGAGGCGAAAGGCATTGCGAAAACCGTGGCCACCCAGGGCCGCGAAAATCGACTGGGTGAGGTTGGCCAGGCCCGGCCAGGTTTCACCCAGCGACTGCAGGTCGTTGATCGGCGTTGCCATGTTGCCCTCCGTGGTCAGGTGCAAAGCAACAGGTGTAGCACAGGCTGTGCGATCAGCGCACAGAAAACACCCCTGCGGCCTTGCGCCCGATTGACCAAATTAACCATTCGGTACATTTTTAAGCGAAGGCACTCCCGCTTCATCACCAAGAATAACAACGGAGTTTTCAACATGGCTTTGGCCTCTTCTTCCGGCATTCTTGCCGGCCTTATCGGCGCGGGCATCCAGGCTTCGCGCACCCCGGCGCTGCACGAGCACGAAGGCGCCGCGCAAGGCCTGAACTACCTGTACCGGCTGATCGACCTGGACCAGCTCAAGCTCGACAGCAGCGCCCTCGAAGAGCTGCTGACCGCGGCCGAGCACATGGGCTTCACCGGCCTGAACATCACCTTCCCGTGCAAGCAGGCGATCCTGCCGCTGCTCAACGAACTGTCACCGCAAGCGCGCGGTATCGGCGCGGTGAACACCGTGGTATTCAAGGACGGCAAACGCATCGGCCACAACACCGACTGCCTGGGTTTTGCCGAGGGCTTTCGCCGTGGCCTGAGCGACGCGCCGCGCCGCCAGGTGGTGCAGATAGGCGCCGGTGGCGCCGGCGCTGCGGTAGCCCACGCGCTGCTGGAAGAAGCGGTCGGGCAACTGAGCGTGTTCGATGTCGAACCGGCCCGTGCCCAGGCCCTTGTGGACAACCTCAACCAGCACTTTGCCGGCAGCCGCGCCAGGGTCGGTCATGACCTGCAAAGCGCCATGGCCAGCGCCGACGGCCTGGTCAACACCACGCCCATGGGCATGGCCAAGCTGCCGGGCATGCCGGTGCCCAAGGCGCTGCTACGGGCGGATCTGTGGGTGGCGGAGATTGTTTACTTTCCGCTGCAAACCGAACTGCTGCGCCAAGCCCGGGCCCTGGGCTGCCGCACCCTGAGCGGGGCGAACATGGCGGTGTTCCAGGCGGTGAAGGCGTTTGAACTGTTCAGCGGGGTGAAGCCTGATGCGGCGCGGATGATCGAGCACTTCAACAGTCTGGGTGACTGAAAAGCATCGCGGGGCAAGCCCGCTCCTACGGTAGGAACGGGCTTGCCCCGCGAAAATACTCAGGCCTGCAAAAATCTAAGCACCGACTCGCAAATCATCTGCCGATGCCGGTCCTTGACCGCCTTGTCCTCGAAGTCCACCTGGAAGATCTCGCCAAAGGTGTGCCGGTTCGACACCCGGTAGAAGCAGAACGAGCTGATCAGCAGGTGCACATCCAGCGCCTCCAGCCCCTGGCGGAATACCCCCTCGCCAGCGCCGCGCTTGAGCACTTCATCCAGCGCCGTGAGTACGGTCTTGTTCATCGAGCGAATCGCCGCCGAGCGCTTCACGTACTCGCCGTGGTGCATGTTCTCGTTGCAGACGATGCGCACGAAATCGACGTTGCGATCATGGTGATCGAAGGTGAATTCCACCAGCCGGCGGATGCCCAGGCGCGGCTCGAGTTCGGCCAGGTGCAGGTTGCTTTCAGTGCTGCGAATATCGCCGTAGAGCTTCTCCAGCACTTCTACGTACAACTGCTCCTTGCTGTTGAAGTAGTAGTAGATCATGCGCTTGGAGGTTTGCGTGCGCTCGGCGATCGCATCGACCCGGGCGCCGGCCAGCCCCTGCTGGACGAACTCGCTGATCGCCGCCTGGAGAATGTTCTCGCGGGTCTTTTCCGGATTGTTCTTGCGGCCCTTGCGCGGCGCTTGTTCGGGGGCTGCGCAGAGTGCTGGGGTAGTCGTCATACGGGACTCATGGCCATCGGTTAACCCGGCAATTATGAGCCCCGGGTGCTGAGTAAGGAAGCCTCGGTGCCTGCGCCCTACAACTTGGCCTGGGCCGGCGCGCCGGCGCGGGCCTTGGCCATGGCGGCCAGGCGCACGGCGACGTTGGCCGCGCCATAGCCGCTGTAACCGTTACGCCGCTGCAGCACCTCGAAGAAGAAGCGCTCCTCAAACGGCTCGGTGTACACATGAAACAGCTCACCGCCCTGGGCATCGCGGTCGTAGAGCACGTTGTAGTAAGCCAGTTCGCTGAGGAACTCGTCGTCGAAATCAAAGCGTGCGGCAAGGTCGTCGTAGTAGTTGAGCGGAATGTCGAGCAAAGCCACCCCCGACTCCTTGGCCTGTTTGACCGCAGTAAAAATGTCCTCGCAGTCAAAGGCAATGTGGTGAACGCCGGAACCGCGGTAATGCGACAAGGCATGGGCAATCGCCGTATTACGGTTTTCCGAAATATTCAGCGGCAGGCGGATCGAGCTGCAACGGCTGCGCAAGGCGCGACTCTTGACCAGACCATAAGGGTCGGGCAACACCACTTCGTCGTCGGCAGTAAAGTCCAGCACGCTCTTGTAGAACAGCGCCCAGCTGTCCAGGCCGTCGGCCGGCAAGGCCAGGGCCATATGGTCGATGCGGGTCAGGCCCAGGCTGCTGCCCGCTTGCGGCTGCAGGCTGAAGTCGGTGTCATAGATAGTCCGGCCCTGGGCATCCTGGTCGACCAGGTAGATCAAGCTGCCGTCCGGCGCACGCACCGCCGCCAGCTCGCGCTCGTTGGGGCCGACCAGGCCGCGATAGGGCTGGCCATGGTAGGCCACGGCACGGGCCAGGGCCTGGGCGCTGTCCTTGACCCGGATCGCCGTGGCGCACAGCGACGGGCCATGGCTCTCAAAGAAGTTATGGGCGAAGGAATAAGGCTCGGCGTTGAGGATCAGGTTGATGTTGCCCTGGCGCAGCAGGCTGACATTCTTCGAACGGTGCACCCCGGCGCGGGTAAAGCCCAGGCGCTCCAGCCAGTTGCCGAGCTTGGCCCCCAGGGCGTCGTCGACGGCGAACTCGAGAAACTCGACGCCATCGTAGGCGCTGGCACGTGGTGGGGCGAACAGCAGGTCGTCGCTGGCCGGCGCTACGCGGTCTTGCTCAAGGCGCTGGCGGGTCTTTTCTTCCAGGTACAGCAGCGAGCGCAGGCCATCGGCGGCATTGGCCCGAGGCGGTGCGGCGCGAAAGCCATCGTTGAAGATCTCCAGCGACAGCGGGCCGCTGTAACCGCTGGCCAGGATCGGCGCGAGAAAACCCGCCAGGTCGAACTCGCCCTGCCCCGGGAAGCAGCGAAAGTGCCGGCTCCACTCCAGCACGTCCATGGCCAGGAGCGGCGCATCGGCCATCTGCACGAAAAAAATCTTGTCCCCCGGCACCTGGGCGATAGCCCGTGGGTCGCCCTTGAGCGACAAGGTGTGGAAGCTGTCGAGGATCATCCCCAGGCTTGCGTGGTCAGCCCTTTTGACGATGTCCCAGACCTGCTCCCAGGTGTTCACGTGGCGGCCCCAGGCCAGGGCTTCGTAGCCGATGCGCAGGCCACGGGCCCCAGCGCGCTCGGCCAGCAGGCGCAGGTCGTCGATCAGCACCTGGCGCTCACCCAGGGAATCGGCGGCGACATTGCTGCACACCAGCACCAGATCGGTGCCCAGTTCCTGCATCAAATCGAATTTGCGTTCCGCGCGTTCCAGGTTGCGCGCCAGGCGATCGCGGCGGCAGCCCTCGAAATCGCGAAACGGCTGGAACAGGGTAATCGCCAGGCCCAGATCGGCGCAGCGCTGGCGAATTTCGCGCGGGCTGCCGGCGTAGTACAGCAGGTCATTTTCGAAGATCTCGACCCCATCGAAGCCCGCGGCGGCGATGGCTTCGAGTTTTTCTGGCAAAGTACCGCTCAAGGATACGGTGGCGATCGAACGCTGCATTATTCTGGCTCCGATGGGCAGGCAAAAACCGGTGGAGGAATTATTGGTGTTGAGCAAATTTTGCTCAATGCAAAAGGTACGAACTAGTTAGTTTTGTGTTCGATTATCGCCCAATATAGCGTTCAGTCAATTGACCCTTTTTTGACCACAGGCGCACCATTTCGACACCAAGGCTTGACCCATAAACATAAAAATACGGGTAACCCGCGATGATCCACTCTCAATCCACCCGCATGGCCCAGCCCCTGGGTACTACTGCGCACGCCGGCATCGGCGACAAGCTGCGTGGCGCCATGGCCGTCGGCAAGACCCGCTGGGTCATGCTCGCGCTGGTGTTCTTCGCCACCACCTTGAACTACATCGACCGCGCCGCCCTCGGGGTGATGCAGCCGATTCTGGCCAAGGAGATGAGCTGGACGGCGATGGACTACGCCAACATCAACTTCTGGTTCCAGGTCGGCTACGCCATCGGTTTCGTGCTGCAAGGCCGGCTGATCGACCGGGTCGGGGTCAAGCGCGTGTTCTTCTGCGCCGTGCTGCTCTGGAGCCTGGCTACCGGCGCCCATGGCCTGGCCACCTCGGCGGTGGGCTTCATGGTCTGCCGGTTCATTCTCGGCCTGACCGAAGCGGCCAACTACCCCGCCTGCGTCAAGACCACCCGCTTATGGTTCCCGGCCGGTGAGCGCGCCGTGGCCACCGGCATTTTCAACGCCGGCACCAACGTCGGCGCCATGTTCACGCCGATGCTGTTGCCGTTGATCCTCACCGTCTGGGGCTGGCAAGCGGCGTTCATCGGCATGGGCGCCCTGGGCCTGGTCTGGGTAGTGTTCTGGGGTCTGAAATACTTCAACCCGGAAGATCACCCGAGCGTCAGCAAAGAAGAACTGGCCTACGTGCAAAGCGAAGTGGAACCGGAACAAGCCCGCGTGCCGTTCTCACGGATCCTGCGCATGCGCGGCACCTGGGCCTTTGCCCTGGCCTACTCGATGACCGCGCCGGTGTTCTGGTTCTACCTGTACTGGCTGCCACCGTTCCTCAACCAGCAATACAGCCTGGGCATCAGCGTCACGCAGATGGGTATCCCGCTGATCGTCATCTACTTGAGTGCGGATTTCGGCAGTGTCGGCGGTGGCATTCTTTCGTCGTTCCTGATCGGCCGCGGCATGGCCCCGGTCAAGGCGCGGCTGCTGTCGATGCTGCTGTTCGCCACCACTATCATCGGCGTAATCTTCGCCGCCGGCGCCAGCAGCCTGTGGGTCGCGGTGCTGGCGATTTCCCTGGCCATCGCCGCGCACCAGGCCTGGACCGCCAACATCTGGAGCCTGGTCATGGACTACACGCCCAAGCACATGATGAGCACGGTGTTCGGTTTCGGCGGCATGTGCGCGGCCATCGGCGGCATGTTCATGACCCAGCTGGTCGGCTACATCCTGACCACCACCAACAACAATTACACCCTGCTGTTCACCATGATCCCGGCCATGTACTTCATCGCCCTGACCTGGATGTACTTCATGGCCCCGCGCAAGGTGCCGAAGGTCGAGGCCTAACGCCGCCGTTGCAACCAGGCGGCGCCCAGGCCGCTGAGGCAGATCAAGGCAATCCCCACCAGCCCGGCCATGTCCGGGCTGTGTCCGAACAACACCAGGCCGAGAACACCGGCGAACACGATCTGACAGTAACTGAACGGCGCCAGCATGGCCGGTGGCGCATGCCGGAACGCCTGGGTCAGGAACAGGTGCGCGGTCATCCCGCAGGTGCCCAGGGCCACGGCCATCAGGCCATGGATGAAGCTCGGGGTCTGCCAGAACATCGGCACCACGGCGCTCATCACCAAGGTGTTGAGCAGGCCGGTGAAGAAGTTGCTGGTGGTCGGGCTGTCGGTGCCGCTGAGCTTGCGCGTCAGCAACTGGTAGAAGCAGAAGCACAAGGCCGAGCCAAATGGCAGCAACACCGCCGGGGTAAACAAGGCCCCGCCCGGATGGATGATCACCGTCACCCCGACAAAACTCACCAGCACCGCCACCCATTGCCCGCGCGTGACCTTCTCGCCCAGCAGCGGCAGCGACAGCGCCGTGACCAGCAACGGCGCGAGGAAGTTGACCGCCGTCGCCTCGGCCAGCGGTATGTACTGCAGGGCGGTGGTGAACAACAGGCTGGTGCCCAGCAGGCACAGCGCGCGCAAGGTCTGCAGCCCCGGTCGCCGGGTGCGCAACACGCGCAGGCCCGACTGCGGCAGGAAGATCACCATCATCAGCAGGGTGTGCACCAGGTAGCGCGCCCACACCACCCAGAGAATCGGATAGAACCCCGCCAGGTACTTCGACAAGGCGTCGTGGCTGGCGAACAGAAAGGTCGCCAGCACCACCAGGGCAATGCCCTTGAGCGGTTGGCTGACAGCGTCGAGCGCAGTAGGACGGGGCATCGATAAAAGCTCGCAGGTTCAGAGTTGACGGAGCAACTGACAGGTCTTGTCCAGGGCCATCTGTGCCCGCTGCAAGGCGCTCAGGCCCTGGTCGCGAACGGGAATTTCCAGGCTCAGCGCAATGTTCTGCGGCAGGCTACGCAACAAGCCGGGCAAATCGCAATTGCCATCGCCGGGAAACCGCCGCTCGTTGCGCGCCTGACGCAAGATCTCGGCCATATCGTGCGGACGCGGCCCGGCCACGTCGCACAACTGTGCATAGCGTAGCCGCGAGGCCGGCACCTGGCGCAACTCATCCAGCGACGAGCCGGAGCGGTCAAAGTGAAAGGCATCGACCAGCACCCCGCCATTGTCGCGCCCGGCCTGCTCGACGATGCGCCAGGCCTGGGTGAGGTTCTTGGCGTCGGTCCAGGGCATGAACTCCAGGTGCGGATGCAGGCCGTAATCTGCGGCCAGGTCGCAGAGGGCCGCAAAATTGTCGCTCTGGCGTTGCTCGTCAGGATCGTTGCCGGCCACCAGCAGCTCGCTGGCGCCGAACTCGGCGCCGACCGCCAGCAGGGCTTCGAAGTCGGCCACGCAGGTCTCGGGCTTGAGCCGCAAAATCTCCACATCCAGCACCTGGATGCCGGTATCGCGCAGGCGCGCGGCGGTCTGCCGGCGCAGGCCGGCGTCGGCCACCAGCGCAAAGTGATGTTCCTCGGCCGTGGCCGGTTCCAGGCGCAGGCCGACATGGCTGTAGCCTGCGCGGGCAGCAACCTCGACCATGTCGACAGGCGACAGCTCGAGTACCGTCAGGGCGGCAAGGGACATCACGCGTTGGCTCATTGTTGTTTTCTCGGCGAATTGAATTTGGAAATATTTAGAACTTAGTTCCAATTTCAATGCAAGCGAAAAAACGGATCGCGAGTGCAGGAGCGGGCTTGACCCGTGATGCTTCTAGACAAACAACTCAGAAGCAGGACTTGCCGCCGACAACTCCGCCACCGCCGCCAGCAACACCGGCGCCAGCTCGTGCATGCGTGCCTCGCTCATCCGCGCACTGGGTCCGGCAACGCTGAGCACGCCAACCGCATGGCCATCCAGCGGGTGCCGCACCACCGCCGCCAGCGCCGACATCCCCACTGCCGAACTCTCCACCACCCAGGCATAGCCATGCTCGCGGGCAACACGCAGGCGTTCGAGCAGCTCGGCATTGGACTTCGGTGCGTTGGGGCCGAACTGCGCCGGGTCGGCGATGCCTTGGCGCTCCACCAGCAACAAGGCCTGGGCATCGCTCAGGCTCGACAGCCACGCATGCCCGGAGGCGGTGTAGAACAACGGCGCATCACGGCCCATGTCCGGGTCGTAGCGCAAGCCGGAGCGGGCGCCTTGGGCCTTGGCGATCCAGGTCTGGCGTTCGCCGTCGATCACCCCCAGGCGCACCAGCTCGCCGGTCTGCTGGGCCAGTTGATCAAGAATCGGCTGGACGATATCGGCGCCACTGCTGGCCAGATAGCGAAAACCCATGGCCACCAGGCGGGTGCTCAGGTGATAGCGGCTGCTCTCGGCGTTCTGGCGCACATAGCCCAGGCGCATCAGCTCGGCGAGCATGCGATGGGTGGCGCTCTTGGGGATGTCCAGCTCTTCGGCCAGGGTCTGCAGGGGCAGCCCGCGCGGGTCGCTGGTGAGGCGTTCGAGAAGGCTGAACGCGCGTTCGATCTGACTGCCGGCCATGGTCATGGTCCCTGAAATTTGTGCCGATTCTAAAGAGCCCCGGCGAAAGCGCAAATCACTGTCCGATCTTCGCCCACTTTGTCGTGGCACGCCTTGGCTGGGCGACAGATCAAACCATAAAATATGGAATACAGTTCCAAAATATAACAAAACTGCCTGGAGGATACTGCTCATGCCCGTCGATACCCCGCTGGTCGAATGCGATGTACTGGTGATCGGCTCCGGCGCCGCCGGGCTGGCCGCCGCCGTGACCGCCGCCTGGCATGGCCAGAAGGTCATCGTGGTGGAAAAGGATGCGGTGTTCGGCGGCGCCACGGCCTGGTCCGGTGGCTGGATGTGGGTACCGTGCAACCCGCTGGCGCAGCGCGCCGGGATCATCGAGCAGCGCTCGCAGCCGCGCACTTACCTGGAGCATGAACTGGGCGAACGTTTCGATGGGCCGATGATCGATGCGTTTCTCGACGCGGCGCCCAACATGGTGTCGTTCTTCGAGCGCCATACCGCCCTGCAATTTGCCGACGGCAATGGCATCGCCGACATTCACGGCAATACTCCTGGCGCCGGCACCGGCGGGCGTTCGGTAATTGCCGCCCCCTACGATGGCCGCCAGCTGGGCAAAAAGCTGCTCAAGCGCCTGCGCAAAACCATGCGCGAAACCTCGTTCATGGGCATGCCGATCATGGCCGGCAAGGACCTCGGCGCCTTCCTCAGCCTCACCCGTTCCTGGCGCTCGCTGCTGCATGTGAGCAAGCGTTTGAGCCGCCACCTGCTCGATCTGGCAACCCGCGGCCGGGCCCTGCAACTGGTCAACGGCGTAGCCCTGGTCGCGCGGCTGGCCAAGTCGGCTGAAGACCTTGGCGTGTTGCTCTGGGAATCGGCAGCGGCTCGGCAGTTGCTCCGCGAGCATGGCCGGGTCAGCGCTGCGCTGATTGAAACCGCGCGCGGGCCGATCCAAATAAATGCGCGCAAGGCCGTGGTGCTGGCCGCCGGCGGCTTTGCCAACGACATCGAACGGCGCAAGGCGCTGTTCCCGCGCACACCCACCGGCCACGAACACCTGGCGCTGCCGCCGCTGGGCGCCAATGGTGACGGCCTGCGCCTGGGCGAAAGCGTTGGCGGCCAGGTGGCTGACGACCTGCACAGCCCGGTGGCCTGGGCGCCGGTATCGCGGGTGCCTTACAAGGACGGCAGCAGCGGGCATTTCCCGCACATCATCGAACGGGCCAAGCCCGGCATCATCGGCGTGCTCGCCGACGGCAAGCGCTTCGTCAACGAGGCCGACGGCTACTACGACTATGTCAGCGCCATGGTCGCCAAGGCGCCGGGGGACAAGGTCGAATCGTGGCTGATCTGCAGCCATGCCTTCCAGCGCCGTTATGGCCTGGGCATTTCACGGCCGTTTCCGTTGCCGCTGCAGCCGTTGATCAAATCCGGCTACCTGAAGACCGGCGACAGTATCGAAGCCCTGGCGCGGGCCTGCGGCATTGACCCTCAAGGCCTGGTGGCAACGGTCGCCGAGTACAACCGGCATGCCCGCAACGGCGAAGACCCGCACTTCGGCCGCGGCTCCACCCCTTACAACCGCAAGCAGGGCGATGCCCTGCACGGACCAAATCCGTGCGTGGCGCCGATCGAGAACGGACCGTTCTATGCGGTAAAGGTCGAACCGGGCTGTTTCGGCACCTTCGCTGGGCTCAGGACCAACACCCACGCGCAGGTGCTGGATGAAAAGCGTGAGGTGATTGCCGGGTTGTATGCGGTGGGCACCGACATGGCCAGCATCATGGGCGGGCACTATCCGGCGGGCGGGATCAACCTGGGGCCGGCGGCGACGTTCGGCTATATCGCCGGGCGGCATATTGCCGGGGTGACAGACTACGAGTAAGGCGTACCTTGCAGCATTGCATCACAGGGAAAGCAGACAGGCTGCTCACGATTATCCGCCACGCGAATACTTCACGGCCCCGGCGACCGTTCAAAAGGAATTGAACCGTGAACAACCTGACCCTGCCCGATGGCGACGCAAAGCCAATCGATCAACTGTTTTCCTGTACCACTGCCCGCGTTGACTTGTGGCGTGAACTCAACGCCCTGTGTCGCCGCTGGCGCAACTGCAAAGATCAGCCCGCTAGCGCGAAGGTCCAGCAGCAATGCCTTGCCCAACTCGAGCAGCTTGCGCAATTGGAGGCTTACCAGGCCTACCCGGGCCCTCGCCTGCTGGCCCTGCTGGTCGAACGCGTAGCAGCGGGCAATGGCATCGGAGCCCTGCATCTGGCTCAGCGCATCAGCAGTTCGCTGCTCGACCGCAGTTACAAGCAAGACGCAAACGACTGGGAGGCCAGCGAGGACCTGCCCGACGCACCCGCGCCCCGTAGTTTCGCCGCTGCGTCCGCACATCGTCCGTATTTCGAAACACTGATTGTCAGCCCCGCGCCAATCTCGACATGGCCGCAGCACCGTCAGGCCATTCGCCAGTTGCGCCGCCACCAGGACCCCTTCATCTACGAGCCCGTCATGACCGGCTCCTTTGAGGATGCGTTGCTCGCGGTGATACTCAACGTCAACCTGCAAGCGGTGGTGATCTACGAAGGTTTCGCTTTTACATCGAGCTGTCGCGCCGCCTGGGTGCGTGAGCTGCTGGCGCCACACCTGGGCAGCAGCCCGGGCGGCGAAGACTCCACGAACCTGGCCTTGCCACTGGCCCGAGCGATCAAGTCCATCAGGCCAGAGCTCGATATCCTGCTGCTCAGCGATCGTCAGGTTGAGCGAATTGCCGGTGATGAAGACTACGCGTTCATCAGCCGGGTGTTCTACGAAGTCGAGGAGCCGCTGGAGATCCACCTGAGCCTGCTGCAAGGCGTTGCAAAGCGCTATGAAACGCCGTTTTTCAACAACCTGAAACACTATGCTCAACGTCCTATCGGCACCTTCCATGCGCTGCCCATTGCCCGCGGAAAATCGATATTCAAGTCGAACTGGATCCGCGACATGGGCGAATTCTATGGCATCAACCTGTTTCTGGCCGAAAGCTCCGCCACCACGGGCGGGCTCGACAGCCTGCTAGAGCCCACCGGCAACATCAAAAAGGCCCAGGACCGGGCAGCCCATGCGTTCGGCGCACAGCAGGCGTTTTTCGTCACCAATGGCACCTCGACCTCGAACAAGATCGTTGAACAAGCCCTGCTTGCGCCCGGTGACATTGTCATTGTCGATCGTAACTGCCACAAGTCACACCACTACGCCATGGTGCTGACCGGCGCCTATCCGCTGTATGTCGAAGCCTACCCGCTGCCCCGATACTCGATGTACGGCGCAGTGCCACTGAGCGCTATCAAGCAAGCGCTACTCGACCTGAAAAAAGAAGGAAAACTGCATCGGGTCAAACTGCTGGTGTTGACCAACTGCACCTTCGATGGGCACGTCTACAAAACCTTCCGGGTCATGGAAGAATGCCTGGCAATCAAACCGGACCTGGCCTTTCTCTGGGATGAAGCCTGGTTCGGTTTTGCACGCTTTTCACCCCTGCTGCGTCGTCGAACCGGCATGGGCGCCGCCGCACAACTCAAGCAGGCGCTCAGTTGTCCGCAGTACCGGCACGCCTTCGAATGCCAGCGCGAACGACTGCAAGCGCTTGCTGGCGATGACCCTGCGCTGCTGCAGGAGCACCTGCTGATGGACCCGGACACCACCCGCGTGCGCGTCTACCAGACCAACTCCACCCATAAGTCTATGTCGGCGCTGCGCCAGGGCTCGATGATCCTGGTCGACGATCAGGACTTCCACCACGTCGAAGCATCGTTCCGCGAGGCGGTATTTACCCACACGTCCACCTCCCCCAATCAGCAAATCATTGCGTCCCTGGATGTTGCCCGCCGGCAAATGGAGCTGGAAGGCTATGAACTGGTGATGTCGGCAACCCAGTTGGCCTTCGACATCCGTCGGGAGGTCGGCCGCCACCCGCTGATATCCAAGTATTTCAAGATACTCACGATCGAGGACCTGGTGCCAACGGCCTATCGGGCTTCAGGGCTGCAGGATTACCTGGCCAAGGGCACTGCGTGGTCCACCGTCGTCGATGCCCTGAACACCGATGAAGTCGCCCTGGATCCTACCCGCCTGACGCTGGTTTGTGGCCATGCAGGCTTTGACGGCACCACGTTCAAGAATTTGCTGACCAACCGCTACGATGTCCAGTTGAACAAAACCTCTCGCAACAGCGTGCTGCTGCAAACCAACATCAACAACACTCGCAGTGACGTGGCACACCTGATCCGGGTGCTGGTACGTATCAGCCGCGAACTGGAGGACCGCCTGGGCACCAGTGACGACAACCTGCGTGAAGCCTTTAATGCACGCGTCACGTCACTTATGGAGGATGTGCCGGACCTGCCCGACTTCAGCCATTTCTACCCCGCTTTTCGTGAGTCGGCGAACAGCAGTACGGCAGAAGGAGACATTCGCAGTGCTTACTACAAAGCCTATGACAGTGCAGCGTGCGAGCATCTTCGCCTGTTCGACAAAACCATCGACGAACGACTGGAAAACGGCCCGCCGTTGATTTCAGCAAACTTCGTGATCCCTTATCCGCCGGGGTTTCCGATCCTGGTACCAGGCCAGGTAATCACTGCTGAAACGCTCTCGTTCATGCGCAAGCTCGACGTGAAAGAGATTCATGGCTACAACGCCGATGAAGGCTTGAAACTGCTGAAGTCCGAATCCATTGGCGTTACGACACCACGCTGATCCGAACAAAAAGCCCGCCAATGGCGGGCTTTGCTCATGCCACTCGCTTCGACATTCAAAAATCGAAGAACACCGTCTCGCCTTCACCCTGAATGCGGATATCAAAGCGATACGCCAGCTTGCCGTCCACTTCACAGCGGGTCGCCACCAAGGTCTCGCGGCGCTGCGGCTGCTCGATCAGGTTGAGCACCGGGCACTGGGCATTGGCCTGGGCTTCGTCATCGAAGTACAGGCGCGTCTGCAGGTGGATATTGATACCCCGGGCAAACAGGCTGACGTTGATGTGCGGCGCCATCGGCACGCCGGCGGCGTTCTTGGCCACGCCCGGCTTGATGGTGTGCAGGGTCCACTCACCGGCATCGAAGGTGGTGGCGGTACGGCCAAAGCTGTTGAAGGGTTTTTCCAGGTTGAAATCGCCCTGGTAATTGCCGTTGTGGTCGGCCTGCCAGAACTCCAGGAACGAGTCGCGCACCAGATGGCCGTTGCCGTCATAGACGTTGCCGAACACCAGGATGTGTTCGCCCGGCGCGTCGGCTTGCGCCATGCAGTTCCAGATTTCCTGGTCGCGGGTCGGGTTGCCAGCGGCCTCCAGGGCCAGGCCGATATGCACGTAGGGGCCGGCGGTCTGCGAAGGGGTTTCCGGCAGCAGTTCGATAGGCATGGGGCGCCTCCTCAGCAGTTTTCGAAGTGGGTCTTGCGCTGTCCGCGCAACACGATGTCAAAGCGATAGGCCAGGCAATCCATGGGGTTGGCATTGCTCATGTCCAGCCGGGCGATCAGGCTCTGCACCGCGTCAGGGTTGGCAATCGACTTGACGATCGGGCACATCGGGATCAACGGATCGCCTTCGAAATACAGCTGGGTGATCAGCCGCGTGGCAATCGACGGGCCGCTGATCGACACATGGATATGCGCCGGGCGCCAGTCGTTGGGGCCATTGCGCCATGGGTACGGGCCCGGCTTGATGGTGCGGAAGCTGTAATAACCTTCACTGTCGGTCAGCGCACGGCCGACACCGCCGAAGTTGGGGTCCAGCGGCGCCAGGTAGCGGTCGTTCTTGTGCCGGTAGCGGCCACCGGCGTTGGCCTGCCAGATCTCTACCAGGGTGTGCGGGATTGGTTTGCCGTGCTGGTCGCAGACGCGCCCGGCAAGGACGATGCGCTCACCGATCGGCAGGCCGCCGTTATTGAAGTTGAGCAGCAGGTCATGATCGTTAGGGCCGAATTTCAGGTGGGAGAAATCCGGACCGGTGCTTTCGCTGATCGACTGCGGGATGCTCACCAGGGCCTGGCGCGGCGAGCGCGCGACGGAGGTCTTGTAATCTGGGGTCAAGGCTTTCGGGTGCCAGTTGCGATCACGGATAGCGAAGCGACTGTTGTCTTGTGCAGACATGCCGTTCTCCTGTCTTGGAATTATTGGAGGGCCTGGGCGTGGCAGGCGAGCTTGCAGTTTCCGGTATGCAGGGTCCGGCGAATACTGAAAAGAACAGCGCCATTCATAACCAAATGGTTATGTATAAATCAGGAATCTGACAGAGCCCCGCGCCGTGAACTAATCTTTGTCCTCATGTTTCCAAGCTCCGGAGAGCACTCATGCAATGGCGAAAAGGCAGGCGTAGCGACAATGTGGTCGATGCCCGTGGCGAGGGCGGTGGCGGCATGCGCTTCGGCGGTGGCAAGGGCCTGAGCATCGGCGCGATCCTGTTGATTGTCGGGATTGGCTGGATCACCGGCCAGGACCCGCTGCAGATCCTCGGCCAGCTGGCCGGGCAGATGGGCCAGCAACAGACCGCGCCAGTGACCACCGGCACCGGCAAGGCACCACCGGCCAATGACGAGCAGGCGGAATTCGTAAGGTCGGTGCTGGGCGACACCGAAGACACCTGGAAGGCCATCTTTGCCCAGGCCGGCCGCCAGTATAAAGACCCCAACCTGATCCTCTTCAGCGGCCAGATCAACTCAGCCTGCGGCTTTGCCTCTTCGGCAGTCGGGCCGTTCTATTGCCCGGCCGACCAGAAGGTCTACCTGGACATGAGCTTTTTCCGTGAAATGGAACAGCGCTTCTCGGCCGCCGGCGATTTTGCCCAGGCTTACGTGATCGCCCACGAAGTCGGCCACCATGTGCAAACCCTGCTGGGCGTTTCGGCCAAGATCCAGGCCGCACGCCAGCGCGGTGAGCGCATGGAAGGCGACAACGGTTTGCTGGTACGCCAGGAACTGCAGGCCGACTGCCTGGCCGGGGTCTGGGCCTACCAGGCGCAAAAACGCCTGAACTGGCTGGAACCGGGCGATATCGAAGAAGCCCTGAACGCCGCCAACGCCATCGGTGACGACCGCCTGCAGCAGCAGGGCCAGGGCCGCGTAGTACCGGACTCGTTCACCCACGGCACCTCGCAACAGCGCCAGCGCTGGTTCAAGACCGGCTTCGCCAAGGGCGATATCAACCAGTGCGACACCTTCGGCGCACGCTCGCTCTGAGCCATTTTGCGGCCGCCTGAAGCCTCGGGCTGGCCGCAGAAATCCCCTGTTACCTACCGCTGATCATTTTTGCTGAAAAAGCGTTTCAGCTCCGGCGCAAGCCGCCGATAAACCCTGCTCAGAACATCGGCTGGCCATCAATAACAACAACCTTCCACCGATTCGGATCAAGAAGCACAACGTTCCTGGAGGGATTGCATGAATAGCTGGTTTGCCAACATCAGCGTCAACCTGAAACTCGGCCTGGGCTTTGGCCTGGTGCTGTTGCTGACCGGCCTGCTGGCCCTGACCGGCTGGAATAGCCTGGGCAGCCTGATCGATCGCAGCAACTGGATGAGCGACATTACCCAGCTCAACAGTGACCTGACCAACCTGCGCATCACCCGCCTGCAGTACATGCTGACCAATGGCGACGACGCCGCGGCCGGCAACGTCCAGGTCAAGCTCAATGCCTTCAGCGAGCAGCAGCAAAAACTGCTCAAGAGCTTCAAGAGCCCGGAGAACATCAAGCTGCTCCAGGAGCTGGGCCAGACCATCAGCGAATACCAGGTGTCGATCAACAAGATGCGCGCCGGTTACAAGACCAGCCTGGCCGCACGCGACTCGATGAACCAGGCCGCAGCCCGCGCTATCGAACTGATCGAAGCGATCAACCGCGACGTGCTGGCCCTGCCCGAGGGTGACGCCAGCCGCCTGGAGCAGTTCCGCACCATCACCCAGGCCAAGGAGCAACTGCTGCTGGTTCGCCTGGCCGTGCGCAGCTACATCGCCGACATCAGCAGCGAGACCGAGCAACTGGCCCTGCGTCAGCTCGATACCGCCCTGGCCGAAATCGCCGGCCTGAACCGCCAGATGCCAGGCGAAGCGACGCGCATCAAGCAGTTTGAATCCGCAGTGATGGCCTACCGTGACGCTGTACGCCAGTTCCGCGACGCCACTGCCGATATCGCCGTAGCGCGTCAGGAAATGACCGTTCAAGGCGCCGATATCGTCAAGACCAGCGACGCCCTGTACCAGATCCAGCTGGACCGCCGCGACAGCGAGAGCACCCAGGCCCGCTCCCTGCAGCTGACGGCCACCTTGCTGGCACTGCTGGTCGGCGTCCTGGCTGCGGTAATCATCACCCGTCAGATCACTCGCCCGTTGCGTGAAACCCTGGCCGTGGTCGAGAAGATCGCCGCCGGCGACCTGACCCATAACATGCGCGTCACCCGCCGTGACGAACTGGGCGTGTTGCAGCAAGGCATCCAGCGCATGGGCTCGACCCTGCGTGACCTGATCACCGGCATCCGCGACGGCGTCACGCAGATCGCCAGCGCTGCCGAAGAACTCTCGGCTGTTACCGAAGAGACCAGCGCCGGGGTCAACAGCCAGAAAGTTGAAACCGACCAGGTCGCCACCGCCATGCACGAAATGGCCGCCACCGTGCAGGAAGTTGCGCGCAATGCCGAGCATGCTTCCGAGGCTGCCACCGAAGCCGATGGTCAGGCCCGTGCCGGTGACCAGGTTGTCGCCGAAGCGATCAGCCAGATCGAACGCCTGGCCGAAGAGGTGCACCGCTCCACCGAGGCCATGGGCCTGCTGCAACAGGAAAGCCAGAAGATCGGCAGCGTCATGGACGTGATCAAGTCGGTGGCCGAGCAAACCAACCTGCTGGCCCTCAACGCGGCCATCGAAGCGGCCCGCGCCGGTGAAGCAGGGCGTGGTTTTGCCGTGGTCGCCGACGAAGTTCGCGGCCTGGCCCAGCGTACGCAGAAGTCCACCGAAGAGATCGAAGAGCTGGTCGCCGGCCTGCAGAGCGGTACCCAGCAGGTGGCCAATGTCATGCTTGGCAGCCGCAACCTGACCGACAGCAGCGTCGAGCTGACCCGCAAGGCCGGTGCTTCGCTGGAAAGCATCACGCGTACGGTGTCGAACATTCAGTCGATGAACCAGCAGATTGCGGCGGCGGCGGAGCAACAGAGCGCAGTGGCCGAACAGATCAGCCGCAGCATTCTCAATGTTCGCGATGTGTCCGAGCAGACCGCCGCGGCCAGTGACGAGACCGCGGCGTCGAGTGTTGAACTGGCGCGGCTGGGCAACCAGTTGCAGACCATGGTCAGCCACTTCCGCGTTTAAAAGCATCGCGGGTCAAGCCCGCTCCTACAGGTTTGTAGGAGCGGGCTTGACCCGCGATCAACTCAACACCTATTTAACGATCTGCCCCACACCCCGCCCACGCGGATCGGAAGCGGTTTCCAGCGCCGTGCCGTTAACCCGGATAGCCTGGATGTCGCCCATCTCCCAACCCTGATCTTCCAGGGTGTAGCCCATCGTCTTCAGCTCTTCAGCAACCTTGCCGTTAAGCGGTGCAAAAGCATCGAAATAAATCGTGTCCTTGGGCAGCAACTGGTGATGCACGCGCTGCGCAGCCACGGCTTTTTCCAGCGGCAGGTTGTAGTCATAGAGGTTGTTCAACACCTGGAAGATCGAGGTAAAAATCCGCGAACCACCGGGGGTACCCAGTACCAGGGTGACATTGCCATCGCGGGTCACCAGGCTCGGGCTCATCGACGACAGCATGCGCTTGCCCGGCTCGATCGCGTTGGCGTCGCCACCGACCACCCCAAAGGCGTTGGCCACGCCCGGCTTGGAGCTGAAGTCGTCCATTTCGTCGTTGAGCAAAAAGCCTGCGCCCTTGACCACCACACCGCTGCCGTAGTCCCAGTTCAGGGTGTAGGTGTTGCTGACCGCATTACCGTCCTTGTCGACGATGGAGAAGTGCGTGGTCTGGTGTGGTTCAAGGCCAGGGCGGACTTTCTCGGTGTCCGAGATGGCCGTCGGGTTGACCTCCTGGGCGCGCTTGGCGATGTAGTCCTTGGCGATCAGTTGCTCGACCGGCACCTTGGAGAACGCCGGGTCGCCAAGATAGTCGGCGCGGTCGGCGAACACGCGTTTTTCGATCTCGGCCAGCAGGTGGATGTAGCGCGCCGAGTTCAGCTCGACGCCCTTGAAGTCGGCGGCGCGCGCTTCCTTGATGCCCAGCAGCTGGGCCAGGGCGATGCCGCCCGAACTTGGCAGCGGCGCGGTATAGACCGTGTTGCCGCGCCAGTCGATCTTCATCGGCTCGCGCCAGACGGCTTTGTAGTCCTTGAGGTCGTCCTTGCTGATCAGGCCCTTGTCGGCCTGCATCTGCGCCACCAGCAGGTCGGCGGTCTTGCCCTGGTAGAACTCGCTGACACCCTTGTCGGCAATGCGCTCCAGGGTTTGCGCCAGCTCCGGCTGCTTGAAAGTCTCGCCGACTTTCATGCTGCCGAAATAGTCGTTGAAGTTGGTGCTGTCCTTGAACAGGCCCAGGGCGTCTTCGCGGTACTGGTACTGTTTGGAGGCGACCTTGAAGCCGTTCTTGGCATAACCGACCGCCGGGGTCAGCAGTTCGGCCCACGGCAGCTTGCCGAATTTCTGATGCGCCTCCCACAGCCCCATCACCGTACCGGGCACGCCGGCAGCGCGGGAACCGACCAGGCTGAGGTTCTCGATGATCTCGCCCTTGTCGTCCAGGTACATGTTGCGGCTGGCGGCCTTCGGCGCGGTTTCGCGGTAGTCGAGGAAGTAGGCCTTGCCGTCGACATACAGGGTCATGAAACCACCACCACCGATGTTGCCCGCCTCGGGGTAGGTGACCGCCAGGGTGAAGGCGGTGGCCACGGCCGCATCCACCGCGTTGCCGCCTTTTTTCAGGATATCGGCGGCGACCTGTGCACCATATTGATCGGGTGCCGCAACTGCACCGCCCTCCAGGGTAACCGCGTAAGCCGCATTACTGGCGAGGATCGCGGCGCCGAGGGCCAGGGATCGGAACATCACAACGCGCATGAGAGCTTCCTTAGTGTTGTTTTCGTTGAACAGCCATTAAGGCTGATGTCAGACGAGTTATCAAACACCGTAGGAGTTTTCGCCGCGCATAGGCAGAAGCTGTCGCAGATGGACGCTTCAGCAGGCGTAGATCGCCAGCTTGTTCTGAATGAAATCGAGAAAGCACTGGATGCGTAGCGCCAGCTGGGTGTTGCGGTAGTACACCGCATTGATCGGCTGGCGATAGCCGCTGTTGTGCTCGGCCAGGAGCACCTGCAGGCGCCCGCTGCGGATGTCTTCATGGGTCATGAAGTGCGACAGGCAGACGATGCCCTCACCGGCCAAGGCCAGTTCGCGCAGGGTTTCACCGCTGGAGGCCGACAGCGCCGGGCGGATCAGCAGGCGGTCGCCTTCGGCATGGCGCAGCGGCCAGTGGTTGAGGGTTTCGGTCTGGGTAAAGCCAAGCAGCGCGTGGCCTTGCAGGTCTTCAACCCGCTCGGGCGTGCCATGCCGGGCCAGGTACTCGGGGCTGGCCAGCAGGTTCAACGGGCTGCAACCGAGGGCGCGGGCATGCAGGCTGGAGTCGGCCAGCTCGCCGATGCGAATGGCGACGTCGGTGCTCTGCTCGATCAGGTCGATGATCAGGTCGCTGGTGTTGAGCTCCAGTTGGATCTGCGGGTACAGCGCGCGAAACTCACCAACCCAGGGCACGATGGCGTGGAGCATGAACGGCAGCGCGGCGTTGATGCGCAAGCGCCCGGACGGCGTCTGGTGGTGCACCGACAGGTGCTCTTCGAGCTCGTCCATCTGCTGCAGGATCGACTTGGCCCGCTCGAAGAAAAACCGCCCTTCTTCGGTCAGGTCCATGCGCCGGGTGGTGCGGTTGATCAGGGTGGTGCCGAGCTTGGTTTCCAGGCGCGACAGGGTGCGGCTGATCGCCGACGGCGTCTGCCCGCCCTGCTCGGCGGCCGCGGAAATCGAGCCGCACTCGATCACCGAGACGAACACCTGCAATTCATCGGACCTGGCTTTCACGGCTGTACCCCGGGGTTGGCAACAGCCGTGATAGATAGCCGCTTGGCGCGGCTTGCGCAAGGCTTCATCAGGCCTGGGTCTGGAAAACCTCGGCCAGGTGCTGCTCGTAGGCGGCCACAGCGGCCTCGACGTTGGGGCGCTTCATCACATCCACCGCAAGGTAAGTCGGCAGGCCGCTCATGCCGAGGAATTGGTTGGCCTTGTGGAACGGGAAGTACACCGCGTCCACGCCCTTGCCTTCGAAGAAGTCGGCCGGGTCGTCAAACGCCTGCTGCGGTGCGTTCCAGGTCAGCGACAGCATGTACTGCTTGCCCTGGATCAGGCCACCGCTGCCGTACTTTTGCGACGCATCGGAACGGGTGCGGCCGTCGTTGGCGTAGAGGCTGCCATGGCCAGCAGTGAAGACTTCGTCCAGGTACTGCTTGACGGTCCAGGGGGCGCCCATCCACCAGCCGGGCATCTGATAGATGATGACGTCGGCCCAGAGAAATTTCTGCACTTCTTCGGCGTTGTCGTAGCCACCATCGATGTAGGTGGTTTTCACATCGAACCCTGCGCGGTCCAGGAAGGCCAGCGCGGCTTCGTGCAGGGTTTCGTTCAGGCGGCCATCGGAGTGGGCGAACTTCTTGCCACCGTTGAGCAACAGGACTTTTTTCATGGGGTGCCTCATCTATGTTCGATCAGGGGCAAAGAAGCCTGTGACCGAGTGAATTTGATGGCGGCAGATTAGAGGCAGGCCTCGCGGGGAAACAGCCGTGCCGGGGCAAAATACATTTGCCTAAAAAGCACGAATCAAACGCTTATTGTTGCCATAGAATCGTTTCACTTCTTCCATTCAGAGGCATCTCCATGAGCGAGCAGTACGGTTTCATCCTCAAAGCCAAGACCCGACCGCAAATGTCCGAAGCCTTCGAAACGCTGTTTCGCGCCTACGTCGAGCCCAGCCGCCAGGAACCGGGCTGCATCGAATACCACATGCTGCGCGACCAGCAGGACCCAAGCCTGTTTGTGTTCTACGAGATCTGGGCCAGCAAGGCCGCACTGGATGTGCACTCGGCCCTGCCGCACATGGCGGCGTTCTTCGAAAAACGCATGGACTACCTGGAGCGCGACTTCGATATCCAGCTGATCAAAATGCTCAGCCCCTCCTCGGCTAGCCGTTGAGCAACAGGTGCGTGCCGAGCAGCGCCAGGCCGATAAAGAAGCAGCGCTTGAACAGCACCGCACTAATGCGCTGACGCAGCCACTGGCCGCCAAGCATGCCCAGCAGCGCCGGCGCCAGCACCAGCATTGACGCGCCCAGGGCCTGGGCGCCGAGCGCATCCTGGCCGGCCAGGCCGATTGCCAGGGCCAGGGTCGAGACGCTGAATGACAGGCCCAGGGCCTGGACCATTTCCTCGCGACTCAGGCCCAGGCTTTGCAGATAAGGCACTGCGGGAATCACAAAGACTCCGGTGGCCGCCGTGATCACCCCGGTGATCAGCCCGCAAAACGGTCCGATCCAGGACTCATGCGCAGGCGCAAGCCTCATCCCGCGGCCGCACAGGCCGTACAACGCATACACCAGCAACGCCCCTCCCAAGGCATGTGCCGCCCAGGCGCCACTGTTGATGCCCAGCCAGGCGCTACCGAGCAAGGTGCCGATAAAGATCAGCGCCAGCATCGGCCACAGCCGTTTCAGCAAGGCGCGCAGGTGCCCGCCAAAGGCCAGTTGCCAGAGGTTGGTCAGGGTCGAAGGCACAATCAGCAAGGCCGCTGCCTGCGCCGGAGACATAGCCATGCCGAGCAGGCCCATGGCGATGGTCGGCAGGCCAAGGCCGATCACACCCTTGACCGCACCGGCCAGCACGAAGGTGACAATGACCAGCAGCGACAGCGCTGGACCGATATCCTGATAGAAGCTAAAGAAGGTAGTCATGGCACTATCCTGCACCCTGCCACCCAGGCTGAAAATCTGCCATATACTCAGTCAGACTATTGCCCAGGAAGAGGCTGATGCATTTCGACCTGATTGACCTGCGCCTGTTCCAGCACACCCTGGAGTGCGGCAACATCACCGCCGGCGCCCAGCGCAGCCACCTGTCGCTGCCCGCCGCCAGCGCGCGCATCCGCGCCATGGAAAGTTCGCTGGGTACGCCGCTGCTTGAACGCAACCGTCGCGGGGTGCAGGCCACGCCTGCCGGGCAGGCGCTGCTGCAGCATGCGCGGCTGATCGCCCAGCAGGTCGAGCGCCTGCAGTTCGACCTCGGCCAATACGCCCAGGGCCTGCAGGGCCAGGTGCGGCTGTTGTGCAATACCGCAGCGCTGACCGAATACCTGCCGGAATTGCTCGCCGGGTTTCTCCGGCAATACCCGGCCATCGATATCGACATCCACGAACTGCCGAGCCTGCGCATCGTCCAGGCCATCACCCAGGGCGTGGCCGATATCGGCATCATCTCCAGCGCGGTGGCCAGCGAACACCTGCAAACCCTGGCGTTTCGCGACGACCCGCTGATGCTGATCATGCCGCCCGCCCACCCGCTGGCCGCCAACCCCAACCTGCGCTTTGCCGACACCCTCGGCCACGGCTACGTTGGCCTGCAAGCCGACAGCGCCCTGGCCCTGCACCTTGAAGAACAAGCCCTGCATCTGGGCCGGCGCCTGCAGGTGCGGGTGCGCGCCGAAGGGTTTGACGGGGTGATCCGCATGGTCGCCCACGGCGCTGGCCTGGGCATCGTGCCGATGGCCGCGGTGCAGCGCTGGCAGGGGTTATTGCCGTTGCACAGCCTGGCGCTGAACGAGCCCTGGGCAAAACGCCAGTTGCGCCTGTGCAGCCGGGATTTTGCCAGCCTGCCCGGGCATGCCCAGGCCTTGATCGACTGCCTGAGTGCCAGCGCTATTGCTCCGGCAGGGGCAATCCACCGACAATCGCCCCCGCGGACCTAGCTGTTGCTGCACTGATCGCCAACCGAGTCGTAAAAGGGAGTTTCACCGTGCCGTCGATCTACCAGCTCAAACCCCGCTTCCAGGCGCTGTTGCGCCCGACGGTCGAGCGCCTGTACCAACGCGGCGTCACTGCCAACCAGGTAACCCTGAGCGCCGCCGTGGTTTCCGTTCTGCTCGGCCTGTTGCTGGCCTGGCTGCCACACCTCACCTGGCTGTTCGCCCTGGTGCCGGTATGGATGCTGCTGCGCATGGCCCTCAATGCCATCGACGGCATGCTCGCCCGCGAATTCGGCCAGCAATCGAAGCTCGGCGCCTACTACAACGAACTCTGCGACCTGGTCGCCGACAGCGCCCTGTACCTGCCCTTCGCGCTGCTGCCGGGGGTGTCGTCGGCGCTGGTGGTGATCGTCGTGCTGGCGGCGCTGATCAGCGAATACGCCGGGGTCATGGGCCCGTTGGTCGGCGCTGAACGCCGCTACGACGGCCCGATGGGCAAAAGCGACCGGGCCTTTGCCTTCGGCGTGCTCGGCGCCGGCGTTGCCAGCGGCCTGTTGCCGGCCAGCTGGCTCAATGGCGTGTTGCTGGTGATCTTGCTGCTCTCGCTCTATACCCTCTACAACCGGGTCAGCCGCGGTCTGGCGCAAACCCGCTGAAGCACTTTGTGCCAGATAAGGATATTTGCCATGCGCAACGCGCAATCGCTGCACTTCACCACCCACGACGGCGTCGAACTGCATTACCGCCACTGGCCCGCCGAGGTCGCTGACGACCAGCCACGGCGTGCCGTGGTGTTGTTCCACCGCGGCCACGAACACGGCGGGCGCATGGCCCATCTGGCCGATGAGCTGCAACTGCCCGACCACGACTTCTTCGCCTGGGACGCCCGTGGCCACGGCCAGTCGCCTGGCGCCCGTGGCGACAGCCCAAGCTTTGCCTGCAGCGTGCGCGACGTGCAGACCTTCATCGAGCACATCGCCCGCGAGCACGGCATCGCCGAAGAAGACATGGCGGTGCTGGCGCAAAGCGTCGGCGCCGTACTGATCGCCACCTGGGCCCACGACTACGCGCCCAAGGTACGCTGCCTGGTACTGGCCTCGCCGGCCTTCAAGGTCAAGCTCTACGTGCCGTTCGCCCGCCCGGGGCTGAAGCTGATGCGCGCCTGGCGCGGCAACTTCTTCGTCAACAGCTACGTCAAGCCGCGCCTGCTCAGCCACGACCCCGAGCGCATCGCCTCGTACGAAAGCGACCCGCTGATCAGCCGGCCGATTTCGGTGACCATGCTGCTTGGCCTGTATGAAGCCGCCGACCGCGTGGTGGCCGATGCCCAGGCGATTCAGGTGCCGACCCAGCTGTTGATTTCCGGCGCCGATTTCGTGGTCAAGCGCAAACCCCAGGAGCAGTTCTTCGAACGCCTGGGCAGCGTGCACAAAGAGAAACACATCCTCCCCGGATTCTTCCACGACACCCTTGGCGAGCGTGACCGCAGCCATGCCCTGGCGCGGATCCGGCGGTTTATCGAGCACTGCTTCAGCCTGGCGCCGCAGCGCCCTTCGCTGCTCGCTGCCGACCAACTGGGCGCCAGCTGCGCCGAAGCCGAAAGCCTGGCCGCGCCGCTGCCGCGCAACTCGCCGGCCGATCTTTACTGGCGCGCCACCCGCGCCGGCCTGCGGCTGGGCAAGGGTTTGTCGGACGGGGTCAAGCTGGGCTTTGACACCGGCTTCGACTCGGGCAGCACGCTGGACTACATCTACCGCAACCAGCCCACCGGCAAGGGCGCGATCGGGCGCATGATCGACCAGAACTACCTCAACGCCATCGGCTGGCGCGGCATCCGCCAGCGCAAACTGCATGTCGAAGAGCTGCTGCGCCTGGCCATCGAACGCCTGCGCGAACAGGGCAAGCCGGTGGATATCGTCGATATCGCTGCCGGCCATGGCCGCTACATCCTCGAAGCGTTGCAGGGCCTGGAACGCAAGCCGGAGTCGATCCTGCTGCGCGACTACAGCGAGCTCAATGTCCAGCAGGGCAGCGCGCTGATCGCCGAAAAGGGCCTGGCCGACATTGCCCGCTTCGTCCAGGGTGATGCCTTCGATGCCCAGAGCCTGGCCAGCCTCGATCCACGCCCGACCCTGGCGGTGGTTTCGGGCCTGTATGAGCTGTTCGCCAGCAACCAGATGGTTGGCGACTCCCTGAGCGGCCTGGCCCAGGCGGTGGAGCCCGGTGGTTACCTGGTGTACACCGGCCAGCCCTGGCACCCGCAGCTGGAGATGATCGCCCGCGCCCTGACCAGCCACCGCGCCGGCCAAGCCTGGGTGATGCGCCGGCGCAGCCAGGTGGAAATGGACCAACTGGTCGAGGCGGCCGGTTTTCGCAAGGTCTGCCAGCGTATTGATGAGTGGGGCATCTTCAGCGTCAGCCTGGCCCAGCGGGTCGTTTGATGAGCACGGCACGCGAGCCAGGCTTGATCAAGCGCGGGGTGCTCTGGCTGCTGTTGCTGGGGCCGTTGTTCTTTCTCAGCTACGGCCTGACCAACACCTACACCGCCGGGCGCAGCGACGTCGGCAGCCTGGTGTTCGCCTGGGAAGGCCATATCCCGCTGTGGCCCTGGACCATCATCCCCTACTGGTCGATCGACCTGCTTTACGGGCTGTCGTTCCTGTTGCCGCTAAGTCGCCTGGAGATGGACCGCCACGCCCTGCGCCTGCTCACTGCGCAAGTCATCTGCATCCTCGGGTTTCTGCTCTGGCCGCTGCGTTTTACCGTCGAGCGGCCCGCGCTGGATGGCCTGTTCGGCTGGCTGTTCGATGTGCTGATGGGCTTTGACAAACCCTTCAACCAGGCGCCATCACTGCACATCGCCTTGCTGGTGATCATCTGGGCGATGTTTGCCCGGCATATCCACGCCAGGCTGCCGCGCTTGCTGGTGCATGGCTGGATGGCGTTGATCGGCGTGTCGGTGCTGACCACCTGGCAACACCACTTTATCGACCTGCCCAGCGGCGCGCTGGTGGGGGTGCTGTGTTGCTGGCTGTGGCCGGTTGCGGGTCAGCCGGTACTGCGCCCTATGCAACTTGCCCGTGATCCGCAGCGCTGGCGCCTGGCCTTGCGTTACTTCGCCGGCGCCGCCCTGCTGGGTGGTCTGGCGTTGTACCTTGCAGGCGTTGCCCTGTGGTTGTTGTGGCCGGCGGTGGCGCTGCTGGTGGTGGCACTCAACTACGCGCAACTGGGCGCCGAAGGTTTTCAGAAAGGCGCCGACGGCCAGCTGTCGTACGCCACGCGCTGGCTGCTGGCGCCCTACCTGATCGGCGCCTGGCTCAATTCGCGCTGGTGGACCCGGCGCCATCCGCAAGCGGATGAAGTTTGCGACGGCGTGTACCTGGGGCGGATTCCGGGCAAGGGGCAAGCGGCGCAGTTCGCCGCCATCGTCGACCTGTGCGCCGAACTACCCGCCTCGGTTGCCCCGGGCCAGGCTTATCGTGCGCTGCCCAGCCTCGACCTGGTGGTGCCCACGGCCGAGCGCTGCCGGGAAGCGGCGGCGGCCATCGAACAGCTGCGTGCCCAGGGCCCGGTGCTGGTCTGTTGCGCGCTCGGTTATTCGCGAAGCGCCAACGCCGTAGCCGCCTGGCTGGTGCTCAGCGGCCGTTGCGCCGATGCCGGGCAAGCGCAACAGCGCATCAGCCAGGCTCGCCCTGGGGTGGTCCTGCACCCGCAGCACCTGCAGGTAATCGAACGCCTGCAAACGGAGCCTTGCCTGTGAGCGATGAAATCCACCTGGCCGTGGTTGCCAGCCTGCTCAAGCGCGGCCGCCAGGTCGAGCGCCTGGCCGACGGCATCAGCCTGCTGGCGGTGCTGCTTGGCCTGGCGGCGCTGCTGATCGGCTCGCCTGCCCCGGGATACTGCGCAGTACTGAGCGGCCTGTTGTTGCTGGCAGGCTTGCTGCAAAAGTTCTTTGCCATGCGCGTCGCGCTGGACGCCGACCTGTTTGCGCACCTGGCCACGCGCAGCGATCAGCTTGAGCAACACACCCAGGCGCTGGACCAGTCGTTGTTCAGCCTGGGCCTGAAAGCCAACCCGGCCGATAACCGCGACTGGCAGGCACGCGGCCTGGCGGCGCTGGGCCTGCTGCGCAAACAACTGCTGTGCTTTGCCGTACAGGCCGTGCTGGCGCTGGTCGGCATTTTGCTTTTGCCCTTGCTTCATTTCGCCGGATAAGGACCTTGCCCATGCTTGCTGCCCTCACCGCCTTTGCCATCACCTCGGTCGCCCGCCTGATCACCGGCGCCCGCGCCTTGTGGCTGGGCTGCACGCCGCAACCGGTGCAACGGCTGTACTACGCCAACCACAGCAGCCACGGCGACTTCGTGCTGATCTGGGCCTCGCTGCCCCAGCCGCTGCGCCAGCACACGCGGCCGGTGGCCGGTGCCGATTACTGGCAAAAACCCGGTGTCCGCCAGTTCCTGATCAAGCGGGTGTTCAATGGCGTGCTGATCGATCGCCAGCACAACGACGCCCAAAGCAATCCCCTGCAACCTATCCAGGATGCGCTGGCCCAGGGCGATTCGCTGATCTTCTTCCCCGAAGGCACGCGCAACCTCAGCGACGAACCGTTGCTGGCGTTCAAGAGCGGCCTGTTCCACCTGGCCAGCGCCCACCCGCAGGTCGAGGTGATCCCGGTGTGGATCGCCAACCTCAACCGGGTCATGCCCAAGGGTCGCGCCCTGCCGCTGCCCTTGCTGTGCACCCTGAGCTTTGGTGAGCCGCTGCACCTGCAAGCGGATGAAAGCAAGCACGCGTTTCTCGACCGGGCCCGCCAGGCCCTGTTGGCCCTGGCCCCGAAGGAATCCTGAGATGGACAACAACACCCTTTCGCTGTTCGCCGGCATCGGCGGCCTGCTGCTGCTCGCCAGCCTGATCGGCCGCCTGCTCAAATGGCGCGCCGGCCCCGCCCCCCACGCGGTAATCGACAACCTCAACGCGCGGATCAACGCCTGGTGGGTGATGGTCCTGGTCATCGGCCTGGCGTTTCTGTTCGGCAAGCTCGGCGTGATCCTGCTGTTCTATTGCGTGTCGTTCTACGCCTTGCGTGAATTCCTCACCCTGACACCCACCCGGCGCAGCGACTACCCGGCACTGGTCGCGGCCTTTTACGTCGCCCTGCCGGTGCAGTACCTGTTGATCGCCATGGACTGGTACGGGCTGTTCAGCATTTTCATCCCGGTCTACCTGTTCCTGCTGCTGCCGATTCTCGCCAGTTTCGGCGGCGACACCACGCGCTTTCTCGAGCGTGCCTCGAAGGTGCAGTGGGGCTTGATGATCGCGGTCTACTGCCTGTCTTCGGTACCGGCCTTGATGACCCTGGACATCCCCGGATACGAAGGCCGCAACCTGCTGCTGATCGCCTGGCTGATCCTCGTGGTGCAGATCTCCGATGTGCTGCAGTACGTCTGCGGCAAGCTGTTCGGCAAACACAAGGTGGCGCCGAAGCTGTCGCCGTCAAAGACCGTCGAAGGCCTGGTTGGCGGCGTGGCCCTGGCCACCCTGATTGGCGCCACCCTGTGCTGGATCACGCCGTTCAGCTTCTGGCAGGCGGCGCTGATGGCCTTGACCGTCAACCTCATGGGCTTTGCCGGCGGCCTGGTGATGTCGGCGATCAAGCGCGATCGCGGCGTCAAGGACTGGGGCCACATGATCGAAGGCCACGGCGGCATGCTCGACCGCATGGACTCGGTATGCTTCGCCGCGCCGGTGTTCTTCCACTTCGTGCGTTACTGGTGGGCGTAAGCGTTATACCAACAGATCGTAGGACAGCTTGCCGATCAGTATCAGCAGCAACACCAGGAACAGCGCGCGCACGAAGGGTACGCCCTTGCGCACTGCCAGCCAGGTGCCAGTCAGCGCGCCAAGGATGTTGAAGGCGGCCATGGGAATGGCGATCAGGTAGAGCACGTTGCCGGTGGGAATGAAGAACATCAGTGCGGCGACGTTGGTGGCGATGTTCACCAGTTTCGCCGACGCCGAGGCATGCAGGAAGTCGAAGGCGAAGCAGCGAATGAACAGGAAGATCAGAAAGCTGCCGGTGCCCGGTCCGAACAGGCCATCGTAAAAACCGATGGCGCCGCCGATGACGATCGCCAGCAATTTTTCGCGGGTGCCGATGCGCATCGGTTTGTGCAGGGCACCGAAGTCCTTTTTCCAGAAGGTGTAGATCGCCATCAGCACGATCAACACCAGTACCGCCGGGCGCATCAGCCCTTGCGGCACCAGCGATACCGTGGCGGCGCCGACGAAGGCCATGGCAAAGGCCGCACAGGCCGCCGGAACCACCAGCCCCCAGTCGATCACCACCTTGCGCACGAACGAGCGGGCGGCAAACGCCGTGCCGCAGGCCGAGGCAACCTTGTTGGTGCCCAGCAAGGCAGCCGGGGGCGACGCCGGCAGCACGTTGAACAGCGCCGGAATCTGGATCAGCCCGCCACCACCGACTGCCGCATCGATCAGCCCGGCGGCAAAGGCAAACACGCAAAGCACAACGATATCGACCATGGGTTTCAGGCTCTGGCAGTCAAAGAAGGGCGCGCCAAGGTTAACCAACGGCCGGGTTTTGTGTTGCAATGCCATATTGCAAAAACTGCAACGAGGTAGTGCATGGCCCTGGATATGCTCGCGGAGCTGGAAGCCTTCGCAATGGTTGCCCGCAAGCGCAGCTTCGTCGCCGCGGCACGCGCCCTGGGTCGTTCGCCCAGCACTGTAACCCGCGCGGTGCAGGCCCTTGAGGTCAACGCCGGGGCCAAATTGTTCAACCGTTCGGCCAATGCCGTGAGCCTCACCGAAGCCGGCGAGCGCCTGCTGCCCTATGCCAACAAGATGCTTGATCTGCAACGCGAGGCCGATGAAGAGCTGGCCGGGCTCAGCGGCCTGGCCTCCGGCTGGGTACGGTTCTGCGCCCCCGAATCACTGGCGCCGGTATTGCCTGGCCTGATTGCGCGATATGGCGAACGCTACCCGCAGGTGAACGTCGATGTGATCTTCAGCGACGAGCCGATCGACCCGGCCAAGAGCAAACTGGACTTCGCCATTCGTGGCGCCTTTGCCCAGGACAGCGAACTGATCGGTTATCCGCTGTGGCGCTACTCGCGCTCCTTGTATGCCAGCCCTGCCTACCTTCAAAAACACGGCATGCCCGCATCAATCGAGGCGCTGGAAACACACGCGCTGATCCTGCATACCGCGCCGCGGATCCTCAAGGAATGGCAGTTTCGCAGCGCCGACCAGGCCGTCAGCCTGCGGGTGCATCCAAAGTTTCGCTTCAGCTCCGGGATCGCTGTATTCCAGGCCGCCCTGGCCGGCGTCGGCATCGCCCGCCTGGCCGACTGGCTGGCCGAACCCGAGGTGCAGGCAGGGCGCTTGCAGCGGGTTTGTGCCGAGTACCGGCTGACCGCCAGCAACGGCGACAGCCCGCAAATGCACGCGGTGTACCCGGCCGGCAGCTTGCCGCAACGGGTCAAGGCGCTGCTGGAAGTGATCCGCGGTTTTGGTGACAGCCTCGAGCGCTAATCGCAGGTTTGCGCTCCCAGACAGCCAAAGGTCGAGACCAGACATCTGCCCGGCGCCGATCGCGCCTATGGTGATGGACCTTTGAGTCAACCTCTGGAGCCTGGAATGTCCGATTTCATCACCGTGCTGCGCGAGACCTGCCCTACCCCCGTGCTGGATGCGACCAAGTGGCAACGCATCGGCGGCGACCCGCACACCGTCAACCTCAACGCCTATGTGTCGGCCGATGGCAGCAAGATCATGGGCACCTGGATCTGTACGCCGGGCAAGTTCCAGGTCCATTACGAGAAGTGGGAGTATTGCCACTTTCTCGACGGCTACTGCGTGATCACCCCGGAAGGTGAGCAGCCGGTACATTTGAAGGCCGGTGACGTGTTCGTCATCGAACCTGGGATGAAAGGCACCTGGGAGGTGGTGGAGACGGTGCGCAAGTACTTCGTCTTTGCCTGACCGTTGGGGCTGCCTTGGCGGCCCATCGCTGGCAAGGCCAGCCCCCACAGAGTTAGGTGTGCGCAGTACCTGTGGGAGCCAGCCTTGCTGGCGATGCTCTTTTACTCGGGCTTGCGATAACCTTCGACAATCGCCGAGAAATCCTTGCCACCCTCGCCGCGCAAACTCATGGCCTGGTACAGCTGCTGGGCCACTGCGCCGAGAATCACCGGCTGGTGTGCCTGACGCGCGGCTTCAGTTGCCAGGCCCAGGTCCTTGAGCATCAGCTCGGCACCAAAGCCACCGGTATAGCCACGCGATGCCGGGGCCGTGTCGATGATGCCCGGCCACGGGTTGTAAGTGTCCGAACTCCAGCAACGGCCGGTCGAGCTGTTGATGATCCCGGCCAGGACTTTGGTGTCGATCCCCAACGCGTTGCCCAACGCCATGGCTTCGGACACGCCGATCATCGAGATTCCCAGTAGCAGGTTGTTGCAGATCTTGGCGATCTGCCCGGTGCCGACTTCGCCGCAGTGGACGATGTTGCGGCCCATCTGCGCCAGCACCGGCTGCAAGGTGGCAAACAGCGTATCGCTGGCGCCGACCATGAAGGTCAGGGTGCCGGCTGCGGCACCGCCGGTACCACCGGACACCGGCGCATCGGCAAGGTCAACGCCCTGTTTGGCCGCTGCGGCTGCTACGTCACGGGCGGTCTGCGGGTCGATGGTGCTGCAGTCGACCACCGGGGTCCCGGCCTTTACCCCAGCCAGCACACCATCTTCGTTGAGGTACACGCCGCGCACATGGGCGGCGGCCGGCAGCATGGTGATCACCAGTTCGCTCTGCTGCGCGGCATCGCGCGGCGAGCTGCTGATCTGCCCGCCGAGCTCGGCAAGCTCTGCCAGCACGGTCTTGTTCAGGTCGAACAGGTTCAGCTGATGCCCGGCCTTGATCAGGTTGCGGGCCATGGGCGCGCCCATGTTGCCCAAGCCGATGAATGCAATACGCATGATGAGCTCCTTAGCGCAGGCTGATGGTGGTGTTCACGCCATCGTTGACGCTGTCATCATCGAACCAGCGGCTGGTGACAGTCTTGGTCTGAGTGTAGAACTGCACCACTTGTTTGCCGTACGGGCCCAGATCGCCGAGCTTGGAGCCGCGCGAGCCGGTGAAGCTGAAGAACGGTACCGGCACCGGGATCGGGATGTTGATGCCGACCTGGCCGACGTCGATCTCGTTCTGGAACTTGCGCGCCGCCGCGCCGCTCTGGGTGAACAGGCCGGTACCGTTGCCGAACGGGTTGCGGTTGATCAGGGCAATGGCTTCGTCGAGGGTGTCGACTTCCAGCACCACCAGCACCGGGCCGAAGATTTCCTGGGTGTAGATCTGCATGTCGGTGGTCACCCCGGAGAACAGGGTCGGGCCGACGAAGTTGCCCTGTTCATAGCCCGGCACGCTGACTTCGCGGCCGTCGAGCTCAAGCTTGGCACCTTCCTTGATGCCGCTTTCGATCAGGCCCAGCACCCGTTCCTTGGCGCGCTTGGAAATCAGCGGGCCGACATCGGTGCCCGGCTCGCTGCCAGCGTTGACCTTGAGCTGGGACGCCAGCGCCTTGAGCTCCGGCAGCCACTCGCGGGCTTTGCCCACCAGCACCGCTACCGAGGTGGCCATGCAGCGCTGGCCAGCCGCGCCGAAACCGGCACCAACCAGGGCATTGAGGGTTTGCGTGCGATTGGCGTCCGGCAGCACCACGGCGTGGTTCTTGGCGCCCATCATCGATTGCACGCGCTTGCCGTGCTGGCCAGCCAGGTTGTAGACGTGGGTGCCGACCTCGGTGGAGCCAACGAAAGAGATCGCCTTGATATCGGTATGGGTGCACAGCGCATCGACCACCTGCTTGCCACCATGGACGACGTTGAGCACGCCGGCCGGCACACCGGCTTCGACCGCCAGCTCCACCAGCAGCATGGTCGACAGCGGGTCCTGTTCGGACGGTTTGAGCACGAAAGTGTTGCCGCAGACGATGGCCATCGGGAACATCCACAGCGGGATCATCGCCGGGAAGTTGAACGGGGTGATACCGGCGCAGACGCCGATCGGCTGGCGCAGGGTGTAGGTGTCGACGCCACCGGCAACGTTTTCGGCGAACTCGCCCATCTGCAAGGTGCCGATGCTGCAGGCATGCTCGACCACTTCCAGGCCGCGGAAGATATCGCCTTCGGCGTCGGCAATGGTCTTACCCTGTTCAGCGCTGAGGACTACGGCGATGCGCTTGGAGTGTTCGCGGATCAGCGCCTGCAGCTTGAGCATGATGCGCATGCGCGCGCCGATCGGGGTGTCGCGCCAGGTCTTGAACGCACGCTGGCCGGCGGCGATGGCGGCGTCGACTTCTTCGGCGGTGGCGAAGGGGACGCGGGCCAGCACTTGCTGGGTGGCCGGGTTGACCACGTCGCGCCATTCGCTGGTTTTCGATTCGACCCATTGGCCGTCAATCAGCAGCTTGACCTGCTCGACCTTGGTCTGGCCGGGAGTAAGGGATGCGTTCATGTGCGTTCTCCTGAAATTGTTGTTAGGGAGAGATCGACGCCACCGGGTCAGCCACGGCGGGCGCTTGGGTCCAGGGCTTTTTTGGAGTATAGATGTGCAAACATCTAATAAGAACGCACATAAAAGCCGGACCAACATGCAAAAAAACATCACCTCCCTGGGGTCGCTGAACTGGGATGACCTGAAGTTTTTCCTTGAAGTGGCGCGTACCCGCAAGGCCAGTAGCGCGGCCAAACGCCTGGGCGTCGACTACACCACGGTGTCGCGGCGGATCAGTTCGCTGGAAGTGGCGTTGGGCACTTTGCTGTTCGAAAAGTCGCGGACCAACGGTTTTGTGCTCACCGCCGAAGGCCAGCGCCTGCTCAGCTATGCCGAGTCGATCGAAAGCACCCTGCACATGGCCTGCGAGCAGGTTTCCGGCTCCGGCGTGGCGTTGTCAGGGCATGTGCGCATGGGCTGCACCGAAGGTTTCGGCAGCTTCTTCGTCACCCCGCAGCTGAGCCATTTCGTTGATGCCTACCCGGCAATCTCGGTGGACATCCTGCCGCTGCCGCACTTTATCAGCCTGTCCAAGCGCGAGGCCGACATCGTCATCGCCCTCGAGCGCCCGGAACACGGGCCCTACGTGTGCTGCAAACTGTGCGACTACCGCCTGCGCCTTTACGCCACCCAGGAATACCTGGACAGCCACGAGCCGATCACCCGCAGCAGCGACCTGGCCCGCCATCAGTTCATCAGCTATGTCGACGACCTGGCTTTCAGTTCCGAGCTTCTGTACCTGGCCAACCTGATCCCGGCCGCCAGCGCCAACCTGCGCAGCACCAGCGTGATCGCCCAGTATGTAGCGGCCCAGCAGGGTCGCGGCCTGGCGATCCTGCCGTGTTTCCTGGCCGCACAGGACCCGCGCCTGGTGGCGATACTGCCGGAGGAGGTCGAGATTACCCGGCAGTTCTGGATGTACTGCCGGGAGGATTTGAGGAAGTTGAAGCGGATCACCCTGTTGTGGGATTACATCCGCGATGTCACCGAGCGCAACACCCCGCTGCTGATGGGCGAGTCGCGCGCGATGAGCTTTGCCGACTGATCAGTCGGAGGCGACCACAATCGACACCCGGCGGTTTTCCAGGCGCCCGGCGCGGGTGTCGTTGCTGGCCACCGGCTCGCTGCTGCCCAGGCCGCGGGTTTCGACGTTCTCGGGACGCATGCCGACGCCGACCAGCACATTGGCCACGCTCTGTGCCCGACGCTTGGACAGTTGTTCGTTGTAGGCCGCGCGGCCCGAGGCATCGGTATGGCCGTCGACCCGCACGCGCTGGATGTTCACCGACAGCAGCGACTTGCCGATGCGCTCGACAATCGTCCGGCTCTGGGGGTTGAGGGTGTCGACATCGCTGCCGAACAGTACCTTGCTCGACAGGCCGAATTCCCAGCCTTCATCGGTGAGCTGGAAACCCTCCTGCTTGAGCAGGGCAATCTGTTCGGCGGTCAGCCCTTTGGGTGGCACGCTCTGGCAGCCGCCCAGGGCGAACAACGCCAGGGCCAGGCAGATAAAATGAAAACGTAGTCGTTGGCTCAAGTGAATCACGGTTCAGCTCCTGTTTTTTACATGATGAGCAGAGCGCTCCGGCTCTGCCATTTGCCCCTGGCCACGCAAGTTGCGCTTGGCCTGATACATCGCCGCATCAGCGGCATTGAGGAGGTCGGAAGGATTACCGCCGTCGTCGGGAAAATAGGCAATACCGATGCTCAGCGACGTGACGATGATCTGCCCTTCGCTCAGGCGGATTGGCAGTTTCATGCTGGCGGCAATCTTCTCGGCGATGCGCCGGGCGTCTTCGTGCGCGTGCAGTGGCGCCAGCAGCACGGCGAATTCGTCACCGCCCAGGCGAGCCACCAGATCATTTTCACGAAGCTGCGCACGCACCCGGGTGGCCACGCTGATCAGCACTTCATCGCCAGCGGCGTGGCCAAAGTTGTCGTTGACCTCCTTGAAGTTGTCGCTGTCGAGAAACAGCAAGGCCAGGTGTTCATTGTGCTTTTGCGCATTGCGCAGAGTGCGGCTCAGGCGGCCTTCGAAAAACGCCCGGTTCGGCAAGCCGGTGAGGCTGTCGTGGCTGGCCTGATGGGCCAGGCTTTCGTTCTCGCTCTGCAGGTGGCTCTGCCACGACTCCAGCTCGTCAAGCAAGGCGTTGAAGTCGTTGCCCAGCTCGTTGAGCTCGGCGATCTGCGCCGGTGGCACGCGGCGGTCGAAGCTGCGCTCGCGGCGCGCAGCATGGGCGACGTTGGCCAGGCTGCGCAGCGGCCCGACGATGTCGCCGAACATTCGCCGCGACAGGTACAGCGCACTGAAAGCGCTGAGCGCCGTGCACAACAGGATCCCGGCCAGGCCGCTGAGCAGGAAGCGCACCAGGCTGCCGCCCTGCCCCACCAGTTCGATACGCCCGACCTGCTGGCCCTGGTGCAGCACCGGCAGAATGATCGGCTCTTCCAGGAGGCTGCGGGCGATCAGTTGCTCGGTCTGCGCCAGCAGGCCGCTGTCATTGCGCTGCCAGCGCGCCAGCAGCTCGCCATTGTCGTCGAACACCTTGACGTCGGCGACTTCTTCCGTGGTGGCAATCAACGCCAGCGCTTCGTTGGCCGCACCGGCGTCGTTGAACACCACTGCCGCTTCCACGGTGTAATTGATCGAACGGGCAATCAGGTGCAGGTTGTGATTGGCGTAAACGCGCAAGGCCAGCACGCCGAGCAGGGTCAGCGAGACCCCGGCAAGGCCGACGGCAAGCAGCGCCACGCTCAGGTGGCGGCGACCAAGCACGGCACGCAGGGTCGGGCGCTCGCGCCCCTTGCCAAAGCCGATCATGGTTGCGCCGCCCGCCGCCGCGAGAGCTGCAGCACGCTGGGGTGGATGCGCACGCCGCTGCGCGCCACCGAGTCGAGGTTGACGTCGAACGCTACCTGGCGATCGCCGACCCGCAGGCAGAACAGGCTGCCGACCGTGCACGGGTCATCGGCCTCGCTCATGCTCAGCACCGGATGACCGCTCAACGCCGTGAACAACCGGCTACGTTCGTCCTGGCTGAGCTTGCCGATATAGATCGCATCGCACTCATTGGCGATGCGCGGGTCGCTGGCCAGCAAGCGGCGCACCAGCACCGGGCGACCGGTGGCCTGGGTGGTGCCTTTGACCAGATCGTCGGCATATTCGGTCGGGCCGATCAGGCACAGGCGCAGTTGTGCCGGCTCAACCGGCCAGCGTGCGTAACTGAGGATACCCAGCACAACCTGGGTGACTGCCTTGGCTCGCTGCTCGGCCAGGTTCGACGTGACCTCAGCCTCGGCACCGGCCTGCGCGGCGAACAGCAACAGCATCGCGGCCAGCAGCGAACGCGTCAGGCTCGTCACACGTCCCGATGTCGGGGCGGCCACATTCATGAGGGAAATCTCTTAAAACCACGCAGGATGATGCCGCAACGATAGCACAGAGGCCGATTTTCCAGCGAGGGAGCACCTCCCCGGCGATCCGGTAATAGGCCGAATCGCCGTGCTTAAACCTGCTCCAGCATCAGCCCCGAGATACGTTTGACCTTACGCCGCACCGCGTCTTCAAACACGCCCTGGCGTGGCTCGATCAAACTAAAGCAGGTCTTGGCCCGGGTGATACCGGTGTAGATCAACTCCTTGGTCAAAACCGGGTTCAGGGCGTCTGGAAGCACCAGCGCGGTGTGGGTGAACTCCGAGCCCTGGGACTTGTGCACGGTCATGGCGAACACGGTTTCGACTTCATTGAGCCGGCTCGGCAAGACGAAACGCACGCCGCCGTGCCCGTCGTTGCGGGCAAAAGCCACGCGCAGTACCTGTTGCCCCTCATGCTGCTCATCGGGCAGGCGCAGGGCGATGCCGATATCACCGTTCATCAAACCCAGGCTGTAGTCGTTGCGGGTCATCAGTACCGGGCGGCCTTCATACCAGGGCTGCTCACTGTCGATCAGCCCCGCCGCGCCGAGCACCCGGCTGACCCGCTGGTTCAGGCCTTCGACACCCCAGGCCCCCTTGCGCACGGCACACAGCAACTGAAAGGTCTCGAAGCCCTGCAACACCTGCATGGCCCAGGTTTCCCAGCGTGGATCATCCACCGGCGTACCAGGTTGCGGGCGCTGCTGGCGAAGGGTTTGCAGGTAGCTGCGATAACCCTGGGGGCCATCACTGCCACGGCCCAGGCCTTCGAGCAGCAAGCGATCGAAGTTGCGGTCCTGCTCACCGCGCAGGGTCAGGGCAAACACATCGTCCTGTTTCTGGTTGAGCAGGGCCCGGGCCTGATCGGCCTCCTGGCGGTTGACCAGGCGTGCCAGCTGGCCAATGCCGCTGCCTTCGCCAAAGCGCCGCGAGTAGCGCAGCATCACCACTTGCTGCGCCAGCGGATACTGCCCGGCGCTGCCCGGCAGCAGTTCGCTGCCCGCCAGGGTTTCACCACTGACCTGCTCCAGCCAGGCCTGGGTCTCGGGGCTGTAGCGCCCGGCCTCGGCATCGCGGCACAGGTCACCGAGTACCGCGCCGGCTTCCACCGAAGCAAGCTGGTCCTTGTCGCCCAGCAGCACCAGGCGCGCATGGGGCGGCAAGGCGCCAAGCAGGTTGGCCATCATCTCCAGGTCGATCATCGAGGCTTCGTCGACCACCAGCACATCCAGCGGCAGCGGGTTGCCGGCATGGTGCCGGAAATGCCGTGAGCCCGGGCGGCTGCCGAGCAGACGGTGAACAGTGGAGACGTCGGTGGGAATGTTGTCTCGGACCTCGACAGCCACCGCCAGGCGCTCGACCTGCTGGCCGATGGACTCGGTCAGGCGCGCGGCGGCCTTGCCGGTGGGTGCCGCCAGGCGAATGCGCAGCGGTCGCCCCGCCTCCACCGCAGGCGCCTGCAACAGGGCCAGCAAACGCACCACCGTGGTGGTTTTACCGGTACCCGGGCCGCCGGTAATGATGCTGAAGGCGCTGCGGGTGGCCAGGGCACAGGCCAGCTTTTGCCAGTCCACCTGAGCGCCAGGAACGCCACCCTCGAACAGTTGCGCCAGCCGCGCCGAGAGGTCCGCCGGGGTTGGCTCGACCTGCTGCAGGCGCTCGCGCAAGGCGTTGTCGATACGCCGCTCGTAGGCCCAGTAACGGCGCAGGTACAGGCGCTGGCCATTGAGCACCAGCGGGCGGGCGCTGTCTTCACTGTTGTTGCCATGGGCCACCAACCGGCTGCGGCCCAGTTGCTGCAGCCAGGTGTCGAGGGTCAGGCGCTCGAGCAGTTGCGAGGGCAACAGCAATGGCCCGGCCAGGGCGTCCCCCTCCGGCGGCAGCGACAGGGCAAAATCCGGCTCGGCCAAAGTTTCACCCAGGTCGAGGCAGACATGCCCGTGGCCCAGCTGATGACTGGCCAGGGCCGCCGCCAGCAGCACCAAGGGCTCGCCGCCAGGGTCGCGCTCACCGAGGAAACTCACAAAGGCCCGGTCCAGGGCACGCAACCAGCCACGCTCGACCCAGCGATCAAGCAAGGCCAGCAGGTCTGCGCCCTTGCTCAGCGGCTGCAGTGCCGCCAGGTGGCCGGCATCCAGCGGCGTCGGCAACAGGTCGTCGAGGCTACGGCTCATGGGGCGTCTCCGAAAAACAGGTCGTGTTGCTGCGGGGCGCTGACGCCGCGGAACAGCGCATCGAGCTGCTCGATCAGCTCACGCGGTGGCTTGACGAAATACAGGCCGCGAGAAGCCGAATCGACGCCACGCAGGAAGATGAACAGTGCCCCGCCGACATGCAGGTCGTAGTCATAACCCGGCAGCCGCGCGCGCAACTGGCGATGCAGGGCCAGCAGGTAGAGCACGTATTGCAGGTCATAGCGGTGGCTGAGGATCGCGCCTTCCATGGCCAGTTCGCTGTAGGCCAGGTCATCAGGCCCCAGCCAGTTGGATTTGTAGTCCGCCACGTAATAACGGCCGTCGTGTTCGAAGGCCAGGTCGATAAAACCCTTGAACATGCCATTGAGCAGCGCCGGTTGCGCAGCCAGGCGCGCGACGCCCTGATGGGTGTATTCGCACACCAGCTGGTCGAGCCGGCCGACATCGACCTTGTGGCTGGCGAACCAGAACTCCATTTCGATCTGGTACTGGCTTAGCTGGCTCAAGGACAACGGTGAGCTATCAGGTGCCAGGGCCATGGGCTGTGCGAGCAGTTCCTGCAACCACTGGCTGAGGGTCGGGATCCAGCCGGTCCAGTCGCGGCGGTTGCAGCGCTGGCCGACGGTGCGGGTCAATTGCTCGGGGTCGGCGCTGACCTGGGCGAACCCTTCGTGCCCGGCCCACTCAAGCAAGCCGTGGAGGAAGGTGCCGGGGTTCGGCCCGCGCGGGAAGCGGTGGATGTCGCCACTACCGGGCATCACTTCACGCAGCTGCTGCGCGTCAGGCCGCTCGTCATCGAGCAGTTGTTGCGCCTGAGAGCTGTCGGCTGCCAGGGTCATGGCCTCTTCGCCGATGCGCAAAGCACTGTAGGAGGCGATCCACCAGTTCTCCGCAGCCCGGCGTTTGGGCTGGCGTGCAGGCAGCAGTTCGGCCTGGTTGCGCGGGGCGCTGTAGGCCTGTTCATCCGGCGCTGGCAAATCGATGCTGGCGATGGCCGGGCAGCCGGACTGCAAGGCCTGCAGCCAATCACCCAGTTGGGTCGAAGCCGCCAGGGGCGTGCCGCCACCCAACAGGTAACCCAGGGCCGAGCGATGCAGGGTCGAGGCCTTGCCGGTGCCACGCTTGAGGTCGGCAACACCGAGCCAGCAAGCATGCTGGGCGCGGGTCAAGGCCACGTACAGCAGGCGCAGGTCTTCGGCCAGGCGCTCGTCGTCAGCCAGGGCGATCTGTTCGGCATCAGGGGTCAGGGTCAGGTGCGCCTGGCCTTCGCCGTCGTGCCAGGCCAGGGGCAAGCGCGAGCCATCGACCGGCTTGCTGGTGCAGATGAAGGGCAGGAACACCAGGGGGTATTCCAGGCCTTTGGATTTGTGGATGGTTACCACCTTGACCAGTTGTTCGTCGCTTTCCAGGCGCAGGATCTGCTCTTCGCCAGCCTGACCCGAGCTGGCCAGGTGCTCGCCCAGGTGGCGAATCAACGCCTGCTCGCCATCCAGCTCGGTGGCCGCCTGTTGCAGCAGTTCGGCAAGGTGCAGCAGGTTGGTCAGCACCCGCTCGCCATCACTGCGGGCCATCAACACTTGAGGCAAGTCGAAATCGTGCAGCAGGCGCCGCAGCATCGGCAGCACACCCTGGCTACGCCAGATCAGCCGGTACTGGCGAAACTGCATGACCCAGCGCTCCCATACCCGCTCATCCTGGTTCAATTGCGCCAGGGCGCTGAGCGGCAGGTTGAGGGTGATGCTGGCAAGTGCCGCCTTGAGCAGGCGCTCGGCATCCGGCTCGGCGCAGGCCTTGAGCCAGGCCAGCAAGTCATGGGCCTCCTGGGCGGCGAATACCGAATCCTTGTCGGAGAGGTACACACTGCGCACATCGCGAGCCGCCAGTTCGCCGCGAATCAGCTGCGCCTCACGGCCATCGCGCACCAGGATGGCGATATCCGAAGGCAGGCAGCCACGCAGCGACTGATCGGCTTGCATGAAACCGCTGCGCCCCTGCTGTCCGCCATTGAGCAAGGCGACGATTTGGCTGGCACAGCTGGCAGCCTGCTGCTGCCGGTAAACGGCGCCGGAAACCGGTTCTTCACTTATCAGTTGCCAGAGGTTGAGTGCTGGCACCGGCACGCCATCGACCTGCAATTGCTCGCTGCGGCCCTTGGCCTTGACCTCGAGAAACGGCACCGGGTTGTCATTGCCGTCACGGAACAAGAAGGCGCCACGGCCCGACTCACGCACTTCAGCCTGCATGAACACATGGTTGACCGCCGTGACCATGGCCTGGCTGGAGCGGTAGTTGGTATCCAGGCTGTGCAGGCGCCCGGCCGTGGCCCGGCGTGCCCCCAGGTAAGTGAAGATGTCGGCGCCGCGGAAGGCATAGATCGCCTGCTTGGGGTCGCCGATCAGGAACAGGCCGGTGTCGCGGACGTTCTCTTCAATCCGGTAGATGCGCTGGAAGATCCGGTACTGCACCGGGTCGGTGTCCTGGAATTCGTCGATCAGCGCCACCGGGAACTGCTCGCGAATCAGCCCGGCCAGGCGCTCGCCGGCGTCACCGTGCAGCGCATGGTCGAGGCGCAGGAGCATGTCGTCGAAGCCCATTTCGGCGCGGCGGCGCTTTTCCTGCTCGAAGCGGGCGCCAACCCAGGCCGCAGCGTGCTCAAGCAGACAGGCATCAGGCGTGGGCAGGCCCTGAAGCTGGTCGCGCAGCGCCTCCATTGCCTGCAATGCCGGGTGCGCTGGCGGTTCGCCCTTCCAGGCTTCGGCCATGCCGGCGCGGGTAAAGCGGCTGAACCCGGTGCCCAGGTCCAGCTCCAGTGCCTGGTGGTCTTCGGCCCAGGCCTTGAGCTTCTCGCACCAGGGCTCGAAATAGCGTGCTTGCATCTTGCGCCCATCGACCTGCTTGGCGGCCAGGCCGTCCCGGCAGATCTGCAGCAACTCGTCGGACCATTGCGCCCAGGGTGCCTTGAGCGTTTGCAGCAACTCGGTACGCTGCTGCAGCACCGCCTCAATCAAAGCCTGGGGCTCTTCTTCGTCGCTCTCGATGCGCTGGCGGCCGAACAACGCGCGCACCCGTGGCAACAAGGCTTCCGGGCTGACCCAATGGGCTCGGACCCAGGCCAGCGCATCGCCCTGCATGCTGTAGCAGAAGCGTCGCCAGTAATCGCGCATGACCTGGCCCAGCAGGTCGCTGTGGTCGGTTTCCAGGGTCTGGGTAAACAGGCTGCCACTGTCGAAAGCGTGCTCGCGCAGCATGCGTTGGCACCAACTGTGGATGGTCGACACCGCGGCTTCGTCCATCCATTGCGCGGCCACGTCCAGGCGATTGGCGCACGCTGCCCACAGCGACGGCTCATAGTCATCGCGCAGTTGCTCAAGCAAAGGGTCGGCTTCACTCAACTCGCCACGGAAATAGCGCGCAGCTTCTGCCAGGCGAGTACGAATGCGTTCGCGCAACTCCTTGGTGGCGGCGTCGGTAAAGGTCACGACAAGAATCTGCGGCGGCAACAGTTCGCGGCCAAAGCCCTGCTCGCCGCCATGGCCGAGCACCAGGCGCAGGTACAGCGCCGAGATAGTGAAAGTCTTGCCGGTACCGGCGCTGGCTTCGATAAGCTGGCTGCCGTGCAGGGGAAAGGTCAGGGCCAGGGGGGCAGGGGCAACTCCACGGCTCATCGAGCACTCTCCTCTTTGCCCAGCGTCTGCCAGGGCGCTTCGAACATCGGGCGGTACAGGGCCTCGCACCAGCCTTCGAATTCTTCACTGGCACTGAGTGCAGCAAAATCGCTGAACTGCCGGGCCAGCGCGGTGCTTTCGCTGCGCTCGCCAAAGCTGTTCTGGCCATCGCCGTCGTAGGCCTTGGCCGCTGCGGCCAGGGCTTTGTCGGCATCGCTCTGGGCTAGCCAGGCAAAGGCCGTTTTCACCGCCACCGGTAGCGGTGCGTTCATGCCCGTTTGCCGGGCCAGTAACAGGTCGCCCAGCAGTTCAGCGGCACGGGCTTGTTCGAGCGGCGCCAACAATAGCGTAACGTCGGTGGCGACCACGGCGCTGTGCAGCTTCAGGTCCACCGCACAGGCGGCCAGGTGCATGACCCAGGTTGGCGTCAGCCGGTGCCACTTGAGGGTGCGGCCACTGCTGATGCCATTGGGCAAGGTGGTGATGCTTAGCAAGGACTCGTCTTCGCGCTGGTAGACCCGGCCCAACCAGCCTTCAAGCTTGAGCTGGCGATACTCGAAGCGGATCGGCACGGCGTTATCCACAGGCAACGGCCACTGCTGCAGCAGCTGTTGATAACGCTGCAGCAGGTCGGGCAACGGCTCGATCAGTTCGGCCTGCAGGCATTCACCAAAACCTGCCAGCGGCAGCAGCCCGTAGCCCTGCAGGCGCCTGGCCTGGGTGGTCAGCGCCCGCTCGCTGTCTTGCGGGTCGGCCAGGGCTGCTGCCAGCAGGCTTTCACTCAGGCTGTAGCGCTGCAGGGCATCGAGCACGAATGGCTCTTCATCGGCCAGGGGCGCTTCCACCGACTCGAAGAACACCTTCAAACGCTGGCTGAAGAAGTGCCGTACCGGATGGCGGAGGAAGTCTTGCAGCAAGGTCAGGGTCAGCGGTTCATCGCTGCTGTAAGCCGGCAGCTCATCCTCAGGCCTGAGCTGTTGTTCGCCAGGCAGATGCAGGGAGCGCCACTCACGGGCATAGCTGAACAGGTTGCTGCCCTTGTGAAAGTAGCGGGCGCTGAACGGCTGCAACGGATGCTCCACGGTCAACGCATGCAGCAACTGCTCACCGGCGTTGAGCTTGCCGCCCACCTCGGCACCGGCCAGACGCCAACCTGCCGACAGATGATCGCGCAACTGGCCGATCAACACCGAGGCCGGGCGTTCGCTGTTGTCGCGGATGCTGCGCCCGACCCAACTGACGTACAACTGATCACGGGCCGACAGCAGCGCCTCGAGCAACAGGTAGCGGTCGTCCTCGCGCCTCGAGCGATCACCCGGACGGTAATCACTGCCCATCAGGTCGAAGTCCAGCGGCGGCTGCGCACGCGGATAGTCGCCATCGTTCATACCGAGTAAACAAACCACCTTGAACGGGATCGCGCGCATGGGCATCAAGGTGCAGAAATTCACCGAACCTGCGAGAAAGCGCTGGGACAAGCGGCCCTGGTCGAGCCCGGCCAGCCAGGCTTCGCGGACCACGGTGAGCGGCAGCAAGTCTTGCAGGCCGACCGACTCGCAGGTCTGCAACCAGGTCTCACGCAGGGTCTGCAGTTGCACTAACAGATAGTCATCATGCTCGGTTTCGGCGAGGAAGAACACTTGCAGCAAGGCATGCAGGCGCTCGCCCCACTCGGCAGCCGTCGCCGCCTGGGAGAGCTGCTCGTGGGCAATTTCCAGGGCATCGAGCAGGGCCACCAACGGGCCGATCAAGGCGGCATCCAGGCCGCCAATCTCATCGAACGGCTCGATCCCGTCGCATCCTTCGCCGACACCGACGGCGTAACCCAGCAGCATGCGTCGCAAGCCGAATCGCCAGCTGTTCTGTTCAAGGTCCGCCGGTAAACCGAGACCGGCGCGTTGCTCGGCGTTCAGCCCCCAGCGAATGCCCGCGCCTTCGATCCAACGGTGCAAGGTCGGCAGGTCGCTTTCCTTGATCGCGAAGCGCGCGCGCAAGGCCGGCACATCGAGCAGATCGAGGATCTCGCTGACGGCGAAACGGCTGTCGGGCAACTTCAGCAGGTGCTCCAGGGCGATCAGCAACGGGTCGCGGCCACGCTGGCCCTGGTCGGTCAGGGTGAAGGGGATGAAACGCGGGTCGTTGCGGTCGAGCTGGCCGAACACGGCGCGGATGTGCGGCGCGTAGGTGTTGATGTCCGGGAGCATGACGATGATGTCGCGGGGGCGCAGCGCCGCATCGGCGCTGAAGCGGGCGAGCAACTGGTCGTGGAGGATTTCCACTTCACGTTGCGGGCTGTGGCCGATATGAAAACGCACCGAGCGATCTTTGCCGGGATCGACGTCAGGCCACAGCTCGCGGGTTTCGGCCAACGGGCGCAACTCGAGAATATCGTCCTGCAACTGGTTGAGCAGGGTCTTGGGCTCGCTGTCACTGAACAGGTCGATACGCCCGTCGCTGAAGGCTGCGCGGTAACTGCCAGGGTCGTCGTAGCTGTCGAGCAGGTTGATGTAATCGCGGCCCTGCTTGCCCCAGGCTGCCAGTAAGGGATGGGCGTGCTGGTGCAGGGTTTCGGCGTCAATCAGGCTGGGCATGCCCTGCTTGCGTTGCTGGCGCTTGTACTGATGGCGCAACAGGTCCTTGTCGGCGACGATGTCGGCCCAATGGTGACGGCAGGGGTTGTGCACGCAAAGCAGCACCTGGCTGAAACGCGCCAGGCCGGCGAGGGCTTCCAGCGCCTGGGCAGGCAACGACGAAATACCAAAAACGATAACCCGGGACGGCAGGCCAGCGGGCGCCTGCTCCAGGCTGTTGATCCGTTCGATGAAGCGCTGGTGCACACCGGCGCGGCTCTGGGCCATGCCCTCTTCGCCGACATCCAGCAACAAGGCGCGCCACAGCTCGGCCTGCCAGCAGTTGGCGGGCGGCAGCGGCTTGGATTCGCCACGGGCGGTATTGAGCACATGACGGCCAGCGGCCCAGTCCTTGAGCCAGTCGGCGCGATACACCTGGTACTGGTCGAACAGGTCGGCCAGGCGCTCGGCCAGCTGGTAGCGCTTGCGCAGGTCGCTGTCGTCGGTGAGAAAGCGCTGCAAGGGCTCGAAGTGCGGCTTGTCGATGACCTCTGGTAGCAGGCGCATCAAGCGCCAGGTCAGCGGCGCCTTGTCGAGCAGCGACACCTCGGGGATTTCTTCGCGGCCCAGCACCTTGCGGTACAGCTGCCACATGAAACTGCCGGGCAGCTGCACCTCGACCGCCGCAGCGATGCCGCAGCCGCCCTGGTCGTCGTCTTCAGGGTCTTCGGCCAGGGCCAGCTTCAACCACTGGGCGATGCCGTTGCTCTGCACCAGGGCGATTTCGTTTTCCAGCGGTGCCAGCGGGTAACGCCGCATCCAGCTCACCACCAGGCTGCGCAGTTCATCCAGGCGGTTGCCGTGAACCACCATGAAACCTGGTAGGAGTGGGTTTGTGTGCGGCATTGGGCATCCTTGAGGCTGTGCGGGCAGAGGGAAACCTTATCATGCTCGGCGAGCCTGACTGTGTTGTGCAACAGCCAGAAAGACAAAACCC
>NZ_JYOF01000038.1:0-2774 GCF_000955865.1 Pseudomonas sp. 2(2015) | reverse complement strand
GCTGGCTTGCCAGCGATAGGGCGGTTACTTTGGCAACCCGATCACCCGGCCAACAAACTCGGCCGCCGGCAGATCAACCTGCTCATTCACGACCCCCTGCAAGCGCTCAAGCACCGCCGGTGCAAACGGTGCTGACCTCGGTCCGGCAAGGTCGACATGCAACAGCATCTGTTCACTGGCCGCCAGCGCTTCATCAAACCCCTCGCGATGCAGGCTGTGGTACAGGTGCAGGCGCTTGTGGTCAAAACCGATAACCTGGCTCTGCACCCACACCCGGGTGCCGAGCTTTACCTCATGCAAGTNNGGCACTCCAGGGTGAACAGCGAGTGGCCGCTGGCGCTGCGGTTGTCGCTGTCCAGGCCGATGCAGTCCATAAACGCATCGGTGGCATAGCTGAAGATCAGCAGGTAGAAGGCATCGCGCAGATGCCCGTTGTAGTCGACCCAGTCTGCCGGGACCTGGGTCTGGTAGGTGATCAATGCGGGCATCGCTGCACTCCGGTCAGTCGCTGAAGGCCATGCCGTGCTTGGCCTTGGTGGTTTTTACTGCAGCCAGCACGGCCAGCAGGCAATCATCACGATAGCGCTCCAGCGCGCTGATGCTGCGCTCGCCCAGTTGTTCGCCGGTGCCTTCGACCACGGCGTCGATCAGGCCGTCGGTCAGTTCAGGCGCGGGCAGGTAGGTCCAGGGCAGTTGCAACGCCGGGCCGAACTGGGCCATGAAGTGGCGCATGCCGGCGTCGCCTCCGGCCAGGGTATAGGTGAGGAAGGTGCCCATGAACGACCAGCGCAAACCGGCGCCGAAGCGGATTGCGTCGTCGATCTCACCGGTGGTCGCCACGCCATCGTTGACCAGGTGCAGAGCCTCGCGCCACAGCGCTTCGAGCAGGCGGTCGGCGATAAAGCCGGGCACTTCCTTGCGCACATGCAGCGGGCGCATGCCGAGGCCGGTGTAGACGGTTTTTGCCGCTTCGATGGCCTCGGGCACGGTTTTGTTGCTGCCGACGATTTCTACCAGCGGCAGCAGGTACACCGGGTTGAACGGATGGCCGACCACGCAGCGCTCGGGGTGGGTCGAAGACTCGTAGAACTCGCTGGGCAATAGCCCTGAAGTACTGGAGCCGATCAGCGCATTGGGCTTGGCTGCGGCGCTGATCTTGCTGTGCAGGTCGAGCTTGAGGTCGAGGCGCTCGGGGGCGCTTTCCTGGATGAAATCGGCATCGCGCACGCATTCCTCGATGGTCGCCACAAAGCGCAGGCGCTGCTGCGAGGCGCCGGGCGTCAGGCCCTGTTGCTCCAGGGCCGGCCAGGCATTGGCGATACGCTTGCGCAAGGCCGCCTCTGCTCCCGGCGCCGGGTCCCAGGCGACTACATCCAGGCCGTGGGCCAGGGCGCGGGCCACCCAGCCGCTGCCGATTACGCCGCTGCCCAGGGCTGCAAAAGTCTTGATCTCGGTGATAAAGCTCATCGGTTTCTCCAGCAGTCAGCGACGGGTCAGGTTCATTTTGGCGCGGCCTTCGGCAGGGCTCAGTACCCGTGCGCCAAGGCGGCTGAGAATCTCGCTGGCGCGTTCCACCAGTTGGCCGTTGCTGGCCAGCACGCCCTTGTCCAGGTACAGGTTGTCTTCCAGGCCGACCCGCACGTTGCCGCCAAGCAGCACTGCTTGCGCGGCCATCGGCATCTGCATGCGGCCAATGCCGAAGCCGGCCCAGGTCACGCCTGGCGGCAGGTTGTCGACCATGGCTTTCATGGTGGCGGTGTCGGCCGGCGCGCCCCAGGGGATGCCCAGGCACAGCTGGAACAGCGGGTCGTCGAGCAGGCCTTCCTTGATCATCTGCTTGGCGAACCACAGGTGGCCGGTGTCGAAGATTTCCAGCTCCGCTTTGACGCCCAGTTCAGTGATGCGCCTGGCCCCAGCGCGCAGTTGCGCCGGGGTCGAGACGTAGATGCTGTTGCCGTCGCCAAAGTTGAGGGTGCCGCAGTCCAGGGTGCAGATTTCCGGCAGCAGCGCCTCGACGTGGGCCAGGCGCTCCAGCGGGCCGATCAGATCGGTGCCGGCGCCGAACTCCAGCGGAGTTTCGCCCGGGCCGATCTCCAGGTCGCCTCCCATGCCGGCGGTGAGGTTGACGATGATGTCGACGTCGGATTCGCGGATGCGCTCCATCACCTCGCGGTACAAGTTGACGTCACGGCTAAAGCGGCCGGTTTGCGGGTCGCGAACGTGGCAGTGGACCACCGTGGCACCGGCTTTGGCGGCTTCTACGGCGGCTGCGGCGATCTGTTTCGGGGTGACCGGGACCAGGTGGCTTTTGCTGGCGGTGTCGCCGGCGCCGGTCAGGGCGCAGGTGATGATGACGGGTCTGTCAGTTAGCGGTCAGTTGCAGGTTTTCGGCGGCCGGTTTGCCGTCAAACGTGGTCACCCCTTCAAGCCAGCGCTTCTGGTCTTGCGGGTGATCCTTGAGCCACTGGCGGGCGGACTCCAGCGCATCCTTGTGCTCGAGCAGCGGCTGCATCATGCGGCTCTCGTCTTCGGCGGTGAATTTCAGGTTGCTCAGCAGGCGATGGGCGTTCGGGCAGCGCTGGGCGTAGTCGGGGGCGGTAACGGTCCACACCGTGGCGCGGCCTTCGTCCGGGCCCAGGGCGTCTTCGCTGCCGCTGAGGTAGGCCATGTCGATGTTGACGTTCATCGGGTGCGGCGCCCAGCCGAAGAACACCACCGCCTCCTTGCGCCGTACCGCGCGGTCGACGGCGGCGAGCATGCCGGCCTCGCTGGAC
>NZ_JYOF01000037.1:283-587 GCF_000955865.1 Pseudomonas sp. 2(2015) | reverse complement strand
GCCCGTGGCCTGCAGCAACAGAACAACGAAATCGAACAGGCCGCCACGGCCGTCACCGAGATGACCAGCGCCGTGGAAGAAGTCGCGCGCAATGCCGTGAGCACCTCGGAAGCCTCCAAGGAAGCCACCCGCTCGGCCGGTGACGGCCGTGACCTGGTCATGGAAACCGTCAGCGCCATCGAGCGCATGAGCACCGACGTGCAAGGCACTGCCGAACTGATCGGCAACCTGGCGGAAGAGTCGCGTGATATTGGCAAGGTGCTCGATGTGATTCGCGGCCTGGCCGACCAGACCAACCTGCTGG
>NZ_JYOF01000037.1:0-264 GCF_000955865.1 Pseudomonas sp. 2(2015) | reverse complement strand
GCCGCGGCTTTGCCGTAGTGGCTGATGAAGTGCGCGCCCTGGCCCACCGCACCCAGCAGTCGACCAGCGAAATCGAACGGATGATCGGCAGTATCCAGGGCGGCACCGAGCAGGCGGTCAACTCCATGCGCAACAGCACCGAACGCGCCGAGTCGACCCTGAACATCGCCCGTGGCGCTGGCCTTGCGCTGGAAACCATCACCGGCGCGGTGGCCGAGATCAACGAACGCAACCTGGTGATCGCCAGCGCCGCCGAAGAGCAGG
>NZ_JYOF01000036.1:0-514 GCF_000955865.1 Pseudomonas sp. 2(2015) | reverse complement strand
GATGCTGTTGGTCAGGTCCGGATTGGTGGTGTGCACGTTGTTCGGTGCAACGAAGTCCACGGTTCCCGAGCTGGAACCCACAGGGATAGTGATCTGCTGACCGTTGGCCAGGTTGATCACCAGCGCGGAGCCAGTCACCGGAGCAGTGACGGAGGCGGTGTAGGTGACAACGCCGCCTTCGGTGACGCTTGGGGTAGCGGTCAGCGTGACGGTGCTGGTGTCGATGGTATCGGTGGTAGACGTCGTCTTCCGGCGCTGGAACAGTGATGCTGCCCTCGGTCTGACCTGCCGCGATGGTGATGACTTCACCATTGCTCAGGGTGACTTTCATTTCGGTGCCAGCCGGGTTGGTCAGCGTGGCGGTGTAGATGATGTCGCCGCCTTCGGCGACGGAGCCGGTGGCAGTGAGTTTCAGACCGGTAGTGTCATCGGTGCCTGGACCATCAGTAACGGTGGTCACCGGATTACCTGCGGTATCCAGCTTCTCGTAGTTGCCACCGGTGGTGCTGGTGAT
>NZ_JYOF01000035.1:1905-2086 GCF_000955865.1 Pseudomonas sp. 2(2015) | reverse complement strand
ATGGTGATTTGCTGACCGTTGGCCAGGTTGATGACCAGCGCAGAACCGGTCACTGGCGCAGTAACGGAAGCGGTGTAGGTGACCACGCCACCTTCGGTGACGCTTGGGGTAGCGGTCAGCGTGACGGTGCTGGTGTCGATGGTATCGGTGACTTCAGTCACAGCGGCAGCCGGGTCGACTT
>NZ_JYOF01000035.1:1612-1882 GCF_000955865.1 Pseudomonas sp. 2(2015) | reverse complement strand
CGTAGACGTCGTCTTCCGGCGCCGGAACAGTGATGCTGCCTTCGGTCTGACCGGCAGCGATAGTGATCACTTCACCATTGCTCAGGGTGACTTTCATCTCGGTGCCGGCTGGATTGGTCAGCGTAGCGGTGTAGATGATGTCGCCGCCTTCAGCGACGGAGCCGGTGGCAGTGAGTTTCAGACCGGTAGTGTCATCAGTGCCTGGACCATCAGTAACGGTAGTCACCGGATTACCAGCGGTATCCAGTTTCTCGTAGTTACCGCCGGTGG
>NZ_JYOF01000035.1:0-1599 GCF_000955865.1 Pseudomonas sp. 2(2015) | reverse complement strand
TCAGGTCCGGGTTGGTGGTGTGTACGTTGTTTGGTGCAACGAAGTCCACGGTGCCGGAGCTGGAACCCACAGGGATGGTGATCTGCTGACCGTTGGCCAGGTTGATCACCAGCGCAGAGCCAGTCACCGGAGCAGTGACGGAGGCGGTGTAGGTGACAACGCCACCTTCAGTCACGCTCGGAGTCGCAGTCAGGGTGACAGTCGAAGTATCGATGGTGTCGGTGACTTCAGTTACAGCGGCAGCCGGGTCGACTTCGACTTTCTCGAAGTCACCACCGGTGGTGCCAGTGATGGTCACGCTGACTTCGCCGGCATCGACGTACACATCGTCTTCCGGCGCTGGAACAGTGATGCTGCCCTCGGTCTGACCTGCCGCGATGGTGATGACTTCACCATTGCTCAGGGTGACTTTCATTTCGGTGCCAGCCGGGTTGGTCAGCGTGGCGGTGTAGACGATCTCGCCGCCTTCGGCGACGGAGCCGGTAGCGGTCAGCTTGAGACCGGTGGTGTCATCGGTGCCTGGACCATCAGTAACGGTAGTAACCGGATTACCTGCGGTATCCAGCTTCTCGTAGTTACCGCCGGTGGTGCCGGTGATGCTGTTGGTCAGGTCCGGATTGGTGGTGTGGACGTTGTTAGGTGCAACGAAGTCCACGGTGCCCGAGCTTTGGCCGACCGGGATGGTGATCTGTTGGCCGTTGGCCAGGTTGATGACCAGCGCGGAGCCGGTAACCGGAGCGGTAACCGAAGCGGTGTAGGTCACTACGCCGCCTTCGGTGACGCTTGGAGTCGCGGTCAGGGTGACAGTCGAAGTGTCGATGGTGTCAGTCACTTCGGTGACGGCCGGGGTGTTATCCACAGCCAGCTTCTCGAAGTCACCGCCGGTAGTACCGGTGACAGTCACGCTGACTTCGCCCGCATCGACGTACACGTCGTCTTCTGGAGCTGGAACAGTGATGCTGCCTTCAGTCTGACCCGCAGCAATGGTGATCACTTCACCGTTGCTCAGAGTGACCTTCATTTCGGTGCCAGCCGGGTTGGTCAGCGTGGCGGTGTAGATGATGTCGCCGCCTTCGGCGACGGAGCCGGTAGCGGTCAGCTTGAGACCGGTAGTGTCATCGGTGCCTGGACCATCAGTAACGGTAGTAACCGGATTACCAGCGGTATCCAGCTTCTCGTAGTTACCGCCCGAAGTACCGGTGATGCTGTTGGTCAGGTCCGGATTGGTGGTGTGCACGTTGTTTGGTGCAACGTAGTCCACGGTGCCCGAGCTTTGGCCGACTGGGATGGTGATCTGTTGGCCGTTGGCCAGGTTGATCACCAGCGCGGAGCCGGTAACCGGAGCGGTAACCGAAGCGGTGTAGGTCACTACGCCGCCTTCAGTGACGCTTGGAGTCGCGGTCAGGGTGACGGTGCTGGTGTCGATGGTATCGGTGACCTCGGTCACGGCAGCCGCCGGGTCGACTTCGACTTTCTCGAAGTCACCACCGGTGGTGCCAGTGATGGTCACACTGACTTCGCCCGCATCGACGTACACATCGTCTTCCGGAGCCGGAACAGTGATGCTGCCTTCGGTCTGGCCCTTGGCGATGGTGATGA
>NZ_JYOF01000034.1:1811-4897 GCF_000955865.1 Pseudomonas sp. 2(2015) | reverse complement strand
GCTGCGGGTCAGGTCGCCTTCGGCAATACGCTCGGCGGCCTGCAGGGCTTCGTCGATCGGCTTGACGATGCTGCGGGTCAGCAGCAGGGCGCAGATCAGGGTCAGGGCGGTGGCGGCCAGCAGCAGGCCGATCACCAGAGTCACGGCATTGGAATATTGTTCGGCGGCGGTGCGGTTGATCTCGCTGGTTTGTTCGGTGTTGATGCTGACCAGTTGATCCATGACGCTGTTGATCTGCTCGGAGCTGTCGAGCATGTCGCGGTTGATCAGGTTGCGCAGGGTGTCCAGGTCATTGTTCTGCGAGGCCAGGCGCATGCGGTTTTCCAGTTGGCGGTACTGGCCCAGCAACTGTACGTACTGGTTGTAGGCCGAGCGTTCCTGGTTGCCGAAGATCAACGGCTCGTAGTTGCGGCGCGCGTCGTCGATCTGCTGGTTGCGCTGGTCGATCAGCTTGAGGGTGGCCTGCAGGGTGTCGGCTTCGCGGTTGAGCAGCAGGCGGGGTCAGCTGGGTCAGTTGGTCGAGGTTGGTCAGGCTTGGCACCGTCGAGGTCTCGATGGTTTCGCCGGCCTGGCGAATCTTGCTCATCTGGTTCAGGGCGAACAGACCCAGGGCCAGCATCAGCGCACCGATCAGAGCAAAGCCCAGAAGCGCGCGCGGGGCGATATTCATGTTGCGTAGGGACATGGTGGTATCCAGGAGGGAAAAGGGCACGCGAACCGTGCGCAGGAGTCAGGACTGCCATGCCTATCGGTCGGCGGGGTAAAGACTTGAGCGGGCGAAGATGAAATTGTGAGGCAGCTATCTTTTTTCCTGACCGGTGGTAGGCAAAACGGGGAACCGGACCCGGATCGGCGGGTCAATCTGCACCAGGCCGAAGCGTCTAAACCCGATATCCCTGGCTAGCACGCGGACTTTTCTTTATCGTGTGCGCCCCCTGAAACACCCCGAGAAGGCAATCATGTTGGAAACTTCCCTTAGTCAACTGGAGCAACTGGTCAGCGACCTGGTGCAGAAGAATCAGGAACTGACCGAGCGCAACGCGCAAATCAGTGCCGAACTGGCCCAGGCCAAAGATGAAAACGACAGCCTGCAACTGAGCCTGCTGGAGCAGGAAGAAAAGCAGGGCGCTACCGCCGCACGCATCCAGGCCCTGGTTGAGCGTGCCAGCGTTGGTGCCGTGAACGCATGAAAACCTCAGCGCAGCCGATCAATGTCGTGTCGATCCTCGGCAGCGATTATTCGATCAAGGCCCCCGAAGGCCAGGAGCAGGCGCTGGCGCAAGCGGTGCAGATGCTCAATGCCTCATTGGCCGATACCAAGCGTAAATACCCGACCCTGATCGGTGACAAGCTGCTGGTACTGGCAGCCCTCAACCTGTGCTCGCAGCAGATCGAACTGCAACAGCAGCACCAGCAGGCCCTCGACCGTTACCAAGAGCAAGTCAACGCCACGGTCGATGTGATTGCGCGGACCATCAGCAACAGCTGATCGCCTCCAAAGCCCCAAGCTAAACCTTTTTGCCAGCTCACCGCCTTCGGGAGGGTGGGCCGGCATTGCTGTGGATCACTGTCATTATTGTATTTCCTGTTGTATACAATTGGCCTGTCTCTTGCACTACAGGGCTTATTTACCCAGGGGAAATACATGCAGTTCTGGCGGCGCAGTATCCAGTGGCAATTGATCGCAAGCATGGGCGCAGCGCTGTTGCTGAGCATTCTGGTGGTGGTCGGCATCTACAGCGTGGCGGTCAATCGGCTGACCGAGCGTTACCTGGTCGACACTGCCTTGCCGGCGAGCATTGAGGCGATTCGTAACGACATCGAGCGCATGCTTGGCCGGCCGCTGACGGCGGCGGCCGACATCGCCAACAACACCCTGCTGCGCGACTGGCTGGCGGCGGGTGAAGACAGTGCCCAGGCGCCGCAATTCATCGAGTACCTCGAAGCCCTGCGCAAGCACAACCAGGCCTTTACCGCGCTGTTTGCCGCGACCGCGAGCAACCACTACTACAACGAGAAAGGCCTGGACCGCACCCTGAGCCGCAGCAACNNCGGACAAATGGTTCTTCGGCTTCATCGACAGCGGCAACCCGCGGCTGCTGAACATCGACACCGATGGCAGCACCGGCGAACTGGCGCTGTTCATCGATTATCGGGTGGAAAAAGCCGGGCAACTGGTGGGCATCGCCGGGCTTGGCCTGCGCATGACCGAACTGTCCGNNCAGTTTTGGCGAGCACGGGCGAGTCATGCTGGTGCGCGGCGACGGTTTGATCCAGGTGCATCCGCAGGCGCAGTTCAGCGGCAAGCGGCAGTTGGCCGAACAGATTGGTGGCGAGGCTGCCAAAGTTGTCTTGAGCCGTGAGCAGGGCCTGCACAGCAGCCGCTTCGAGCGCGATGGCGAGGGCTACTTGGCCCTCAGCCTGCCGCTGCGTGACCTCAACTGGACGCTGGTCGCCGAAGTGCCAGAAGCGCAGATCTACGCCCAGGTACGCGAGACCGTCTGGCTGACCAGCCTGATTGGCGGCGCAGTGGCGTTGGTGTCGCTGTTGCTGGTGGTGCTGCTGGCGCGCGGTATCGTCCGGCCGATCCGTCGCGTGACCGGAGCCTTGATGGCCATCGGCAATGGCGGTGGTGACCTGACCCAGCGCCTGGACGAAAACCGTGCAGACGAACTCGGCGACCTGGCCCGTGGCTTCAACCGCTTTCTCGACAGCCAGCGTGACCTGATCGGCGAGGTGCTGAGCACCAGCGAGCGCTTGCGGGCCTCGGTGGCGCAAGTCACGCTAGTGGTGGACAACACCGCCGAACGTTCCGGCCGCCAGCAGGAAATGACCGAGATGGTCGCCACCGCCGTCCATGAGATGGGCCTGACCGTGCAGGACATTGCCCAGAATGCCGGCAATGCCGCGCACGCCTCGCAAACCGCGCGCAGCGAAGCGCTACAGGCCCGCGACGTAGTGCGCCGCTCGATTGCCCATATCGAGGGCATGTCCGAGGAGATTGGCCAGGCGGCCAGTGCAGTGGAGGAGCTGGCTACGGAGGTGGCGTCGATCGACGAAGTGCTGGCGGTGATCCGCAGCATCTC
>NZ_JYOF01000034.1:1373-1800 GCF_000955865.1 Pseudomonas sp. 2(2015) | reverse complement strand
CCGTGGTCGCCGATGAAGTACGAACCCTGGCGCGGCGCACCCAGGTGTCCACCGATGAAGTGCAGCAAATGATCCTGCGCCTCAAGCAGGGTGCCGGCAGTGCGGTGGCGTCGATGCAGGCCGGGCAGGCGGCAACCGGTACGGGCGTGGAGTCGAGCCAGCAGACCGGTGCTTCGCTGGGGACCATCACCGAGCAGGTCGAGCACATCAGTGACATGAACCATCAGGTGGCGACAGCGACTGAAGAGCAGTCGGCGGTGACCGAGGAGATCAACCGCACGGTGCAGGGGATTTCCGACCTGGCGCGGGAAACGGCGGTGGATGTGCAGGGGTGCCGGGAGGAGTGCCAGGCGCTGCGCGGGCTGGCCGATGACCTGGCGCGGCAGATGGGTGGGTTTCGCCTTTGAAATTATCGCGGGGCAAGCCC
>NZ_JYOF01000034.1:271-1368 GCF_000955865.1 Pseudomonas sp. 2(2015) | reverse complement strand
CAAGCCCCCATCACCGCCCGGATATCCGCCGCCAGCTCACGCACCCGCGCCTCTTCGGTATCCCACGAGCACATGAAGCGTGCGCCGCCGCTGCCGATGAAGGTGTAAAAGCGCCAGCCCTTGTTGCGCAAGGCTTCCAGCGCCGGTTCCGACATCTGCAGGAACACCCCGTTGGCCTCCACCGGGAACATCAGCTCAACCCCCGGCACATCGCGAACCAGTTCGCTGAGCAACTGCGCGCAGTGGTTGGCATGCACAGCGTGGCGCTGCCAGGCGCCGTCTTCCAGCAAACCGACCCAGGGTGCCGACAAAAAGCGCATCTTCGACGCCAGTTGCCCGGCCTGCTTGCAGCGGTAGTCGAAGTCTTCGGCCAGCTCGCGGTTGAAGAACAGGATCGCTTCACCCACCGCCATGCCGTTCTTGGTGCCGCCAAAGCACAGCACATCGACTCCGGCCTTCCAGGTCAGCTCCGCCGGGCTGCAGCCAAGGAACGCGCAGGCGTTGCTGAAGCGGGCGCCGTCCATGTGCAGGTTCAGGCCCAGCTCCTTGCAGGTAGCGCTGATGGCCTTGAGTTCGTCCGGGCGGTAAACGCTGCCGACCTCGGTGGCCTGGGTGATAGTCACCACCCGCGGCTTGGGGTAGTGGATGTCCTGGCGCTTGAGCGCCACTTCGCGGATCGACTCGGNNTGCGCGCGGTGAGCAGCTTGGAGCCGTTGGAGAAGAACTCCGGGGCGCCGCATTCGTCGGTCTCGACGTGGGCGGTCTCCGAGCAGATCACGCTGTGATAGCTCTGGCACAGCGACGACAGCGCCAGCGAGTTGGCGGCGGTGCCGTTGAAGGCGAAGAACACTTCGCAGTCGGTTTCGAACAATTTGCGGAAGTATTCCGAGGCACGTGCCGTCCATTGGTCGTCGCCGTAGGCGCGCTCGTGGCCCTGGTTGGCCTTTTCCATGGCGGCCCAGGCTTCCGGGCAGATACCTGAGTAGTTGTCGCTGGCGAATTGCTGGCTTTTATCTGGCATGACACTGTCCTGTGAACGACGCAGGTGAGCACTCTAAACCAAGTTCCGGGTGGCCGCCTATCGCTGGCAAGCCAGC
>NZ_JYOF01000034.1:0-266 GCF_000955865.1 Pseudomonas sp. 2(2015) | reverse complement strand
GCTTGCCAGCGATGCAGGCGACATCGGCCCCCATGTCGTAAACGCACCTTTGCGTGGCGTCCGTAGGCATCTGGGCTGTCTGCGTCGGTCATACCATCGCTGCAAAAGGGCAATTGCCCGACAAGAACCGATGCCGCTGCCGGGAGAGACTGCGATGTTCAGCAAGCAAGACCAGATCCAGGGTTATGACGATGCACTGCTGGCGGCGATCAATGCCGAAGAGCAACGCCAGGAAGATCACATAGAGCTGATCGCCTCGGAAAACT
>NZ_JYOF01000033.1:7611-18417 GCF_000955865.1 Pseudomonas sp. 2(2015) | reverse complement strand
TGATCACCTTGCTGCTGACCGCGACCAACCTGTTCAGTGTGAAGAACTACGGTGAATTCGAGTTCTGGTTCGCGTTGCTCAAGGTAGTGGCGATCATTGGCTTCATCATCCTTGGTGTGGCTGCGATCTTCGGCCTGCTGCCCAACAGCCAGGTCAGCGGCGTCAGCCACCTGTTCGACACCCAGGGCTTCATGCCCAACGGCATGGCATGCCCAACGGCATGGGCGCGGTGCTGGCGGCGATGCTGACCACCATGTTCTCGTTCATGGGTACTGAAATCGTCACCATCGCTGCCGCCGAGTCGAAAGACCCGGGCAAGCAGATCACCAAGGCCACCAACTCGGTGATCTGGCGGATCTTCCTGTTCTACCTGGTGTCGATCTTCGTGGTCGTAGCCCTGGTGCCGTGGACCAACAGTGACCTGGCCGAAGTCGGTTCGTACCAGACCGTGCTCAACCTGATGGGCATCCCCAACGCCAAGCTGATCGTCGACATCGTCGTGCTGATCGCCGTGACCAGTTGCCTGAACTCGGCGCTGTACACCTCCTCGCGCATGCTCTTCTCCCTGAGCAAGCGTGGCGATGCGCCGGCCATGGCCCAGCGCACCACCTCCAGCGGTACCCCATACGTGGCGGTGGTGCTGTCGACTGCAGCGGCGTTCCTCACCGTGATCGCCAACTACCTGGCACCTGCTCAGGTGTTCGAGTTCCTGCTGGCCAGTTCCGGCGCCATTGCCTTGCTGGTGTCGCAACTGCGCATGCGTCGTCAGCGTATGCAGCGCGGCGAGAAGATCGCCTTCAAGATGTGGCTGTTCCCGGGCCTGACCTGGGCGACCATTGCCTTCATCGTCGGCATCCTGACGGTGATGCTGATCCGTCCGGACCATCGTATCGAAATCGTCGCGACCGGCTTGTTGTCGATTGCCGTGGTCGCCGCCGGCTTGCTGGTGGCGCGCAAGCGCAANNAGGCGGCCGGGCGGGCGGTGCTGAACAACTGATGTGATGCGGATGCAATGACAAAGGCCGCGATCTGTGAGGATCGCGGCCTTTTTGTTTTGGCCGTAGCGGGCTCATCGCGGCTCACGCGGTGGGCTTTACCAGTGCTCAGGTCGCTCACTGCGCCGATGCAGAAATCGCAATACCTGGACCCGTCCGTCGAGCAAGCGGTACGGGGCAATAAAGGCGATGTGGGCGAGCACCAGCTCACGCACATCCGGCACTGGCGAGGGGCGGCCTGCACCTGGGAAGCGCTCGAGAATTTCCAGGCTGCTCAATATGCCCTGAACCATTGCAAAGGCCGTTTTGCTGCCTGCCTTGAGCTGATAGTGCTCGAAAATCGAATCCAGGTCGCTTTCAGCCTTCGCCGTCAGTGCAATCATCTTCGCGTTTCACCCACTTTGCCTTGACCTCAGAGAGGTCGGTCAGGTTGCCAGTGTCGGCATCGCTGATGCCGGCAGCAATCGCCTGCACGTGCCATGACTCGGCTTCGACATAGCGCAGCAAAGCGCGCTTGAGGTGATATTGGCGATCTCGATCGGTGGCGGCTGCCAGTTGATCGAGCTTTTCGGCGAGGGATGCTTCGACGCGAAACGACAGAACCGGGGAAGCCATGTCTACGCTCCTGACTTTGTATACGTTGTAAACGGTCAACAAAGGTTAGGTGGCGTCGAGGCGATGGTCAATCGGCCAGGGACCTGTGGTCGATGTAGGATTTTTCTTTGAGGGGATCTGGCCCCCGAGGAATCAGGAGCCAGGCAAGCTGTCAGCCAAACTTCTTCTGCTGCTTGGCCACCGCCTCGGACGCGCTGATGTAGGCTTCCTGGAACTCGTCGCTCTCGAGCCAGGCCATGGTTGTGGCTTCGTCGGCGCCGTCCAGCCACTTGCGGTAGGCAGTGAAGACCATGACGATGTAGTCGGTGGCGTGTTCTTCCTTGTGGCCCTTGAGCACCAGGGTCAGCAGCGGGTCGACCAGGAACACCGAAATCAGCGCGACCAGGCCGGTTTCCTGGGCTTGCTTCATTTTTTCGAACAGGGCGGTATAGCTGCCCGATTCCATGGCTTTGTTGAAGACCTGCTCGACGCTGGCGCTGGAGCTTTCGCCCGAGCTCTTGACCGCTTGGCCGCTACGCACCATGCGGTTTTCGCGGGCCTTGTTGGCGGCGCGCTTGGCGCGTTTCTGTTGTTTGCTGCTGGAGGCCATCGGTGAACCCTTGTGCTGAGCCGGATAAATTCTGCGTATTGAATCGCAGTTGGCCGGGAAACCCAAGTGCCGCCGACGGCCTGGAGCAAGCTCAGGCTGGTTGCGCCAGCTCGCCGCGGTCTTCCTCTTCGAGCACGCGCGCGGCGCGGTCCACCAGCAGCGGGTCAGGCTGGTGGGCGACACTCAAATCCTTGCCGGGGTAGTCCAGCGAGTGCAGGAAGTGGCGGATGCAGTTGATCCGCGCGCGTTTTTTGTCGTCGGATTTGATTACCGTCCACGGTGCATCGGCGGTGTCGGTGTGGAAGAACATTGCCTCCTTGGCAGCGGTGTATTCGTCCCACTTGTCCAGCGACTTGATGTCGATCGGCGACAGCTTCCAGTGCTTGAGCGGGTCGTCGCGGCGGGAGATGAAGCGGCGCAGCTGCTCTTCGCGGTTCACCGAGAACCAGTACTTGAACAGCAGGATGCCGCTGTTGCACAGCATGCGTTCGAGCTCCGGCGCCTGGCGCATGAACTCCAGGTATTGCAGCGGCGAGCAAAAATCCATGACCCGCTCGACCCCGGCGCGGTTGTACCAGGAGCGGTCGAAGAAGACCATTTCACCGGACGTGGGCAGGTGCTGGACGTAGCGCTGGAAGTACCACTGGCCCTTCTCCTGCTCGGAAGGCTTCTCCAGGGCGACAATCCGCGCACCACGCGGGTTGAGGTGCTCCATGAAGCGCTTGATGGTGCCACCCTTGCCGGCGGCGTCGCGGCCTTCGAACAGCACGACGATGCGCTGGCCGGTTTCCTTGACCCAGCTTTGCACCTTGAGCAGTTCGATCTGCAGTTCGTGCTTGGCCTTTTCGTACTCGGCGCGGCGCATGCGGTTGCTGTACGGGTAGCTGGCCGGCAGCTTGGCCGAGGCGCTGTCCTCGTTGGAGCCGCGCGGCGCCGAGGCGACTTTCAGGGCTGCCGGTTGCTGGCTGATGGCGCTGATTTCGCTTTCGGCAGCGGCGCTGACAGCAGGCTTGCGCGGCGTGCGTGGACGCCGTGGACGGGGGGTGGCAGCTTTGCGTGCCGGGCTTGGGCTGGGGCTCGCAGGTGTTTCAGCGGCAGGCGAGGGCAGGGGCAGGGCAGTGGATTCTTCGCTCATGGGGAGGCCTGTTGGTTCCTTCTAATATCCTCAGAGCATTTTATCGGGGCGGGCCGAGGGCANNTTGGCATAGCGCCATCAGTACCAGTATTTCGGGTAGCTGTTGGCCTGGCGCGCATTGTTCAGGCACCAGGCCACGGCGACGATCACCAGCGAGCCGGCCAGTACCGGGGTAATCACGAAGCTCAGCGGTGCGTGGCTGGCGATCACCACCAGCGGGTTGGCCCCGGCTGGTGCGTGCAGGGTGCGGGTTTGCTGCATGGCAGCCAGGGCCAGGCCGACGGCCAGGGCTGCGCTCCACCAACTGTCGCCGAGGGTATGCAGCACTGCCAGGCCCACCAGGGTGGCAATTACGTGGCCGCCGATGATGTTGCGCGGCTGCGCCAGCGGCGAGTCGGGCATGCCGAAGGCCAGCACGCAGCTGGCGCCAAACGGGGCCATCAGCCACAGCGCGCCGGACACCTGGCTGAGCCAGCCGGTGGCGCCGATCGCCAGGGTCGCGCCGATCAGTGACAGTAGGCTGAAATGCAGTGAAGGGGCGGCGGGCGCCTTGGATTTGAATGGCATGGGTACAGTTCTCCGGGTGGGCGATTTGCGCCGAGGATACCGATCGGTTTACCTGCAGGTCAACCGATCGGTATACACTGTTGGCAACTGTCCTGATCGAAGGTGTGGCATGAGTACGTCCGAGAAGATCGCCGAGTCGGCGCTGCAGCTGTTCTACCGCCAGGGTTACCACGGCACCGGGGTCGAACAGTTGAGCCAGGAGGCCGGGGTGACCAAGAAAACCCTGTACCGGCATTTCCCCAGCAAGGAGCTGTTGATCGAGGCGGCGCTGGAACGTCGCGATCACGATTTCATGGCGCGCCTGCAAAGCGCTCTGGCGGCCGTTGAGGCAAAAGCGCGGCCGCTGGCCTATATCGACTTCATCGAGGCCTGGGCGCGCTCTGAAGACTTCTACGGCTGCGCCTTCATCAACGCTTCGGCCGAGTATGCCGGGCCGGCCGAGCCACCCCATGTGCTGGCCAGGTTGCACAAGGACAAGGTCATGGCCGCACTTGAGCAGGCCTGCCAGCAGGCGGGGTGCAAGCAGGGCGCTGCGCAGCAGCTGTTTTTGCTGGGCGAGGGGTTGATTGTTGCGTCGCAGGTCGGCGGGGTGCAGGTGCCGCTGTTCGAGGCGGCGCGGTTGATAGTGGCTGCGCTGGTCTAGCGCAGCATCCCGCAGATCTGATTGCCTTCGTAACCATGGATGATCGGCGCCAGGATCATCATCGGGCCACAGGCGTACATGGGCGAGCTGATGGTCTGCCTGGCGTTGAACAGCACGACCTGGTCGCCATCGATGTCCGGGCCATAGGCCACTTCACTGTAGGTCCTGCACACCGGCAGTAGCAAAGGCACCGGCACGACCACAGCCCAGAGGGTGACGCCGCACCATTCGCGGGTGACGTCGGATTTCTCCGATTTGCTGACCTTGGGGGTGATGTTCTTCAGGCGCAGGATGCGATGGGCCGCGGTGGGGTAGGTGTCTTTATGCGGCAGCACCACGGTGGCGCCGACACAGCCGGTCAGGCTCAGCAGCATGGCGACGGCGACGGCAATCGATTTCATCCCTGGCTCCGACAAGCTCGCGGCATTTCCGTGCGCGAGAAGGCCTGCGTTCGCTGATAAATCGCAGGCATGAAAAAAGCCCCAAGGAATCACTTCGCTTGGGGCTTTTCGGTATTAGTGGTGCCCAGAGACGGAATCGAACCGCCGACACGGGGATTTTCAATCCCCTGCTCTACCGACTGAGCTATCTGGGCAACGGGGCGCATTAAAAGGGTTTTTCGGATTTACGTCAACGACTTTTTGAAAATTTTTTAAATTAATTCCGTCGCTTACGATTTTCCGGGGTTATTCGCTAGGTGGAACGTAGCCTTCGGCCTTCTCGTAATCCTGGCCGGAGAAGAACTTGTCCATCTCGCCCTGGAGAAATTTGCGGTCCTCGGCGTTCATCATGTTCAGGCGCTTCTCGTTGATCAGCATGGTCTGCTCTTTCTGCCAGTCGGCCCAGGCTTGCTGCGAGATGTTCTCGAAGATGTCCTGGCCCTTGGCGCCCGGGTAGGGTGGACGCTCGAGGCCTGGCAATTGTTCTTTGTACTTGCGGCACATTACGGTGCGGGTCATCGCGACTCTCCTGTAAGCAATACGTCGGCCGCGCGTTTAAGCAGTTTTTTCACCGGGGCGGCAAGGCCCAGGCGCGGCGGGGTGGCGAGGTTATACCAGAGCCAGTCGGCCTCNNCATTGACGCGCACCAGCCAGGGCTCGATGGCCAACTGGAAGTGGCTGAAGGTGTGGGTCAGGCCGTCCAGCGCCTGGCTGCCGGCCAGGCTCAGGCCGTGCTGGTCGGCCAGCTCGTCGATCTGCGCGAGGTTGTCCAGTTCCGGCAGGCTCCACAACCCGCCCCACAGGCCCGTGGAAGGCCGCCGGTAAAGCAGGATGGCGCCTTGGTGGTTGGCCAGCAGTGGCATCAGCGTGCGCTTTTGTGGCAGCTCCTTGCGCGGCTTGGGCAGCGGGTAGCGGATTTCCTGGCCGAGCATGTGCGCCTCGCAACCGACCTTGAGCGGGCACAGCAGGCAACTGGGCTTGCTGCGGGTACACAAGGTCGCGCCCAGGTCCATCATCGCCTGGGTGTAGTGGTTCACCCGGCTGTGCGGGGTATAGCGCTCGGCATTGGCCCACAGCGCCTTGGCCACTTTCGGCTCGCCGGGGTAGCCCTCTTGCGCGGTGTAGCGGGCCAGCACGCGCTTGACGTTGCCGTCGAGGATCGGCGCACGCAGGCCCATGCTGATGCTGGCAATGGCGCCGGCAGTGGACAGGCCAATGCCGGGCAGGTCGGTGAGTTTCTCGACATCGCGGGGGAATTCGCCGCCATAGTGCTCGACAACGATCTTCGCGGTCTTTTGCAGGTTGCGCGCCCGGGTGTAGTAACCCAGGCCCGTCCACAGGTGCAGCACCTCATCCTCGGGTGCTTCGGCCAGGGCCTGGACCGTCGGCAGCGCCTGCATGAAGCGGTCGAAGTAGTTGAGCACGGTGCTCACCTGGGTCTGCTGCAACATGATCTCCGAGACCCACACCCGGTACGGGGTGATGCCCTGTTGCCAGGGCAGGTCGTGGCGGCCGTTACGGTCGTACCAATCCAGCACGGCGCTGGAAAACTGCTCGGGGCTCATCGCTTGAACAACCCCTTGAGCGCGTCCTTGAGTTCCGGGCTGACCTTGTCACCGAGCTTCTCGTCGATCTTCTCGCTGAGTTTTTCGCTGACCTTGTCGCCAGCCAGCTTGGCCGCGACCTTGCCCAGGCCGTCTTTATCCAGGCGGCAAGCCTTGGCGCCCAGCTCCAGCGGGCCACGGCAGCGCAGCGGCAGTTCAAGGCCGACATAGCGCTCGCCGACCTGGCAGGCCGGGTCGGGCATGTCGCGCTTGTCGCCTTCGACGATCACGCCAATGCGGTAGTCCATGCCCAGCACGNNGTTGACGGTCAGGCCGGGAATGCGGGCCTTGAGGTCAGGGTTGCTGGCCACGCCGTTACGCATTACCAGGCTGCCCTTGAGCTCCTGGAACGGCGTGTCCTTGCCGCGTGGCTCGCCACTCAGGGCCTTGCGGTTGAGGGTGGCGATGGCCTGGCACAGTTGCTGTTCGAGGTTGGCGTTGACCAGGATACCGTCGTTGATGACGAAGCTGGCGTTGCCGTTGAGGGTGTCGACCAGGGCTTTCTGGCTGTTGCCGGTGGCGGTCAGGTCGCTGTTGAGGGTCAACAGACCCTTGACCGGTGGCGTGCCGGTTTCGCTCTTGATGAAGTGCTCGACCGGCACCCGGTTGATGCGGGTGTTAAGACCAATCTGCGGCACGGCTGGGCGTACATCGAGGGTGCCCTTGCTTTCGAAGTCGCCGTTGTACAGGCCGCCGCGCAGGGTTTCCAGGGTGATCAGGCCGCCTTGGCCCTGGGCCTTGAGGTGGGCGTTTTCGATCGGCAGCTTGTCCAGGGTCAGTTGGCCAAATGTCAGGTCGGCCTGCAGGTCGACCTTGCGCAGGCGGTCAACCGGCAGCAGCTTGTCGTTGCTCCAGGCCACCTGGGTCGGCGCGTCGGGCAGCGGCGTGGTACCGGCACCGGCGAGGGCACCGGCCTCTTTGCTCTGCACTTCGGCCTGGCGTGCGGCCTTGGCGCCCTGGGCTGCCTCGCTCTTGGCCAGCAGGTAGCGGTCGGCGTCGAACTTGTCGGCCTTGAGCTGCACGCGCAGGGCCTGCTTGGCGAAGTCTTCAATGGCCAGGCGGCCGCTGAAGGTGCTGTCGTCGAGCTTGATCGCCAGGTCTTCCAGGGTCAGGCTGTTCGGCGTGCCTTGCAGGCGGGTGACCAGCTCGACCTTGCCCAGGGTGCTGGCGTCGGCCGAGGCCGGCAGCGGGTGGCCGATGCTGTCGAGGAAGTTGCGCAGGTCGAATTGGGCAATCGACAGGCCGCCGCTCAGTTGCGGGGTTTTGTCGAGGTCGCGCAGGTTCAGCTCGCCGAGGGCGCGCAGCTGGTTGGCCGAGAGCTTGAGGCCGTTCCATTCGGCGACGTTGGCCGCCAGATCGACCAGCAACTGGCCCTGGGCGGCGAAGGTCATGGTCTTGCCTTGCAGCGGCTCGCCCGAGGCTTCGCCGCTGAGTTTCATGTCTTCGAACTGGTAGCGCTTGAGCCGGCGATCGAAGCGCAGCTCGCCGTTAAGCTCGGTGCGCGCTTTGACCACTGGCTGGCCGGAACTTAGGAAGGCGGTCATCTTCAGCGGGATGTTCACCCCTTCATGCACCGCGCCGGTGCTCAGCTGGATGCTTTCGGCGCCGAAGCTCTGGCCGCTGCGGGCATCGTTGTACTGCACGCGGGCGTTGTTGACGGTCAGGCTGTCGATATCGAGCTTGACCGGGCGCTCGCTGGCGCTGTCGCTGCTAGCCTGGGCCGGGGCAGTGCCGGCGCTTTCGGCCGGGGCTGGGGCCGGGGTGGCAGCGGGCAGTGGCTTGCCGATGTCTTCCCAGTTGCCGTGGCCATTTTCGTCACGGCTCAGGGTCAGGTTCAGGCCCTCGACGCGCACATCGCTCATTTGCACTTCACGGCGCAGCAACGGCAGCACGCGTACCGACAGGCCAAGCATCTGCAGGTCGGCAAACGGCACTTTCGGGTTGTTCAGGGTGGCGATGCTGGCTTCATGCAGCTCAAGGCCCAGCCACGGGAACAGGCTCCAGCCAATGTCGCCATTGAGCGTCAGCTCGACGTGGGCCTTGTCGCGTGCCAGCTGGCGAATCTCGTCTTTGTAGTCGTTGGGATCGAAGAGGTGGGTCAGGGCGAAGCCCAGAGCCACAATGATCAGCAACAACCCGAGAAGCACCAGCCCCAGGATTTTGCCGAACGCTTTCATGGGCGAGTCCTTGTAGTCCGATTTCTAAATTCAGCCGCAGAGTATAGCGCTGCGGTTATCACCGCTGGGTGATATGGGGCGAAGGTTTAGTCCTGCAAAGGTGTCGGATTCGACAACGCATGGCATGACAGTTCCTTGCCGGGGGGATCAGTTGCAGAACAAACGACGGTATCAGTTAGCGCTAAGTGATCACGGCAAATGCTACTCTCTCGCCGCTCTCAGGCCCTGCTGCGGCTATTTGTCGCGCAAAAGGGCCGTTCGCCAATAACAACGACCAGTTGCCAAAGCGCCAAGGTCGCGGGCGGTGAGCGCTTCATACCTACGAGGGGAACACAACAATGAGCAGCAGCATCACGGCCGGAACCGTCGCCAGCGCGCCCGGCTTCCTGTCCAAGGAGCGGATCATCGCCCGTCCGGGCTTCAACCGCTGGTTGGTACCGCCAGCGGCCCTGGCCATCCACCTGTGCATCGGCATGGCCTACGGTTTTTCGGTGTTCTGGTTGCCGCTGTCGCAGGCCATCGGCATCAGTGCGCCGGTTGTCTGCTCGGAACAGACCCACTTCCTGATGCGCATGTTCACCACCGAGTGCGACTGGCCGATCTCGATGCTCAGCTGGATCTACACGCTGTTCTTTGTCTTCCTGGGGTGCTCGGCGGCCATCTGGGGCGGCTGGCTGGAGCACGCCGGGCCGCGCAAGGCCGGGGTGGTCTCGACCCTGTGCTGGTGCGGCGGCCTGCTGATTTCCGCCTTCGGCGTCTATACCCACCAACTGTGGCTGATGTGGCTGGGCTCCGGGGTGATCGGCGGTATTGGCCTGGGGCTTGGCTATATTTCCCCGGTCTCGACCCTGATCAAGTGGTTCCCGGACAAACGCGGCATGGCCACCGGCATGGCGATCATGGGTTTTGGCGGCGGCGCCATGGTCGGCGCGCCGCTGGCGGCAGCGCTGATGAACCACTTCGCTACGCCCGGCGACGTTGGGGTCTGGCAGAGCTTCGTGGTCATGGCGGTGATCTACTTCGTGTTCATGCTCGGCGGCGCCCTGGCCTATCGCGTGCCGCCTACCGGCTGGAAGCCTGAAGGCTGGACTGCGCCGCTGAAAAAAGCCGGCAACGCGATGATCACCCATCGCCATGTGCATGTCAGTGTGGCGTGGAAAACCCCGCAGTTTGTGTTGATCTGGCTGGTTTTGTGCCTGAACGTTTCGGCAGGTATCGGCATTCTCGGCATGGCTTCGCCGCTGCTGCAGGAGGTTTTTGCCGGCAAGCTGCTGGGCAATGACCTGAGTTTCAGCCAGCTCAACGCCGCGCAATTGGGCCAGATCGCCGCGATTGCCGCCGGTTTTACCGGTTTGCTCAGCCTGTTCAACATTGGCGGGCGCTTCTTCTGGGCGTCGTTCTCCGACTATATCGGGCGCAAAAACACCTATTTCGCCTTCTTCGCCCTGGGCGTGGCGCTGTATGCGCTGGTGCCGAACATGGGCCACCTGGGCAATATCGCCCTGTTCGTGGCGGCGTTCTGCATCATCCTGTCGATGTACGGCGGCGGTTTTGCCACGGTGCCGGCGTACCTGGCCGACCTGTTCGGCACGCAGATGGTCGGTGCCATTCACGGTCGCCTGCTGACCGCCTGGGCCGCAGCCGGGGTGCTGGGCCCGGTGCTGATCACCTACCTGCGCGAGTACCAGCTGGCGCTGGGCGTGCCACGGGCGGCGGCCTATGACATCACTCTGTACATCCTCGCCGGGCTGCTGGTGCTGGGCTTTGTCTGCAATGCGCTGGTGCGGCCGGTGGCCGACAAGTACTTCATGACCGATGCCGAGCTTGCCGCCGAACGGGCCCTGAGCCACGACCAGGGCAGCCTCAGCGAGCGCGTGCTGGAGTGGAAGGCCGATCCGGCCAGCAAGCCGCTGGCCAGCAAGCCGCTGGTGCTGGCGGCCTGGCTGGTGGTCGGAGTGCCGCTGGCCTGGGGGATCTGGGTGACGCTGCAGAAGACGGCGGTGTTGTTCAACTAGGTCTGCCCTGTAGGAGCGGGCTTGCC
>NZ_JYOF01000033.1:1747-7579 GCF_000955865.1 Pseudomonas sp. 2(2015) | reverse complement strand
GGGGCAAGCCCGCTCCTACAGAAGTAGCTGAAAATTGCCGGATCGCAGGTAAATTCCCTGCCACGCGTCATCTGCGTTTCAAGCCGCGTGCTTCTGGGCCTATAATGGTCACCTTTTTCGCCCAATGATTTTGCGGAGCTGGTGATGGTCGAACGTAAGGCTTCCGTCGAGCGCAATACTCTGGAGACCCAGATCAAGGCCTCGATCAACCTGGATGGCAGCGGCAAGGCCCGATTCGATATCGGTGTGCCTTTCCTTGAACATATGCTCGACCAGATCGCCCGACATGGGCTGATCGACCTCGATATCGAATGCAAGGGCGACCTGCATATCGACGATCACCATACTGTCGAAGACGTCGGTATCACCCTCGGCCAGGCCTTCAACCAGGCCATCGGCGACAAAAAGGGCATCCGCCGCTACGGCCATGCCTACGTGCCGCTGGACGAAGCGCTGTCGCGGGTGGTCATCGACTTCTCCGGCCGCCCGGGCCTGCAAATGCATGTGCCATACACCCGCGCTTCGGTGGGCGGCTTCGATGTCGACCTGTTCCAGGAGTTCTTCCAGGGCTTCGTCAACCACGCCAACGTCACCCTGCACATCGACAACCTGCGTGGGCACAACACCCACCACCAGATCGAGACCGTGTTCAAGGCCTTCGGCCGCGCGCTGCGCATGGCCATCGAGCTGGACGAGCGCATGGCCGGGCAGATGCCATCGACCAAGGGTTGCCTGTAATGCAGACGGTTGCCGTTATCGACTATGGCATGGGTAACCTGCACTCGGTGGCCAAGGCCCTCGAGCATGTGGGCGCCGGCAAGGTTCTGATCACCAGCGACGCCGAGGTGATTCGCGAAGCCGACCGCGTGGTGTTCCCCGGTGTTGGCGCGATCCGCGACTGCATGGCCGAAATCCGCCGCCTGGGCTTCGACAGCCTGGTGCGCGAAGTCAGCCAGGACCGGCCGTTCCTCGGTATCTGTGTGGGCATGCAGGCGCTGCTTGATCACAGTGAAGAGAACGACGGCGTCGATTGTATCGGCCTGTTCCCGGGCAATGTGCGCTTCTTCGGCAAAGACCTGCACGAAGACGGCGAGCACCTCAAGGTGCCGCACATGGGCTGGAACGAAGTCGCCCAGAGCATCGATCACCCGCTGTGGCACAACATCCCCGAGCGTGCGCGCTTCTACTTCGTGCACAGCTACTACATCACCGCCGGCAAGCCGGGCCAGGTGGTCGGTAGCGGCCATTACGGCGTCGACTTCGCCGCAGCGCTGGCCGAAGGCTCGCGCTTTGCCGTGCAGTTCCACCCGGAGAAGAGCCATACCCATGGCCTGCAGCTGCTGCAGAACTTCGCCGCCTGGGACGGGCGCTGGTAATGGGCAAGTCCAGGGCCAAGCCGCCGATCCTCACGCTGGCGCCGGAACAGGAACGCGAAGCGCTCGATACCCTCAAGCGCTTTCTCGAAGACCGTTTCGAGCTGCAACTGGGTTCGTTCGAGGTGGCCGAGGTCCTGGAACTGTTCACCAAAGAGATTGCCCCGCACTACTACAACAGGGCGATTTTCGATGTGCAGAACCACCTCAAGGAACGGTTCGAGAGTATCGAGAGCGACCTCTGGTCGCTAGAGAAAGGCAGCTGAAAGCGACAAGCTGCAAGAGAACAGACGCGCATGCTTGCAGCTTGTAGCTAGCAGCTTGCAGCTCTTTTTTACGAAGGAAAAAAGCATGCTGATTATCCCCGCTATCGATCTCAAGGACGGTGCTTGCGTACGCCTGCGCCAGGGCCGCATGGAAGACTCCACGGTATTCTCCGACGACCCGGTGAGCATGGCCGCCAAATGGGTTGAAGGGGGCTGCCGCCGCCTGCATCTGGTTGACCTCAATGGCGCCTTCGAAGGCCAGCCGGTCAACGGTGAAGTAGTCACCGCGATTGCCAAGCGCTATCCGACCCTGCCGATCCAGATCGGTGGCGGTATCCGTTCGCTGGAAACCATCGAGCACTACGTCAAGGCCGGCGTCAGCTACGTAATCATCGGCACCAAGGCAGTGAAAGAGCCGGAGTTCGTTGCCGAGGCCTGCCGCGCCTTCCCGGGCAAAGTGATCGTTGGCCTGGATGCCAAGGACGGTTTCGTCGCCACTGACGGCTGGGCAGAAGTCAGCTCGGTACAGGTCATTGACCTGGCCAAGCGTTTCGAAGCCGNNCGGCCATCGTCTACACCGACATCGCCAAAGACGGCATGATGCAGGGCTGCAACGTACCCTTCACCGCCGCCCTGGCCGCTGCCACCAAGATCCCGGTAATCGCCTCCGGCGGTATCCACAACCTTGGTGACATCAAGGCCCTGCTCGACGCCAAGGCGCCAGGCATCATCGGTGCGATCACCGGCCGCGCCATCTACGAAGGCACCCTGGATGTCGCCGAGGCGCAAGCCTTCTGTGACGCCTATTCGGCTAGCTCCAAGTCGTAAGCTGCAAGCTGCAAGTCAAAAGCGCGACCGAGTCGCTCTTTCTTGCAGCTTGAAGCTTGNNAGGTCTACCTATGGCTTTAGCCAAACGCATAATTCCCTGCCTCGACGTCGACAACGGCCGGGTGGTCAAGGGCGTCAAGTTCGAGAACATCCGCGATGCCGGCGACCCGGTGGAAATCGCCCGGCGCTACGATGAACAGGGCGCTGACGAGATCACCTTCCTCGACATCACCGCCAGCGTCGATGGCCGTGACACCACCCTGCATACCGTCGAGCGCATGGCCAGCCAGGTGTTCATCCCGCTGACCGTAGGTGGCGGCGTGCGTACTGTGCAGGACATCCGCAACCTGCTCAACGCCGGTGCCGACAAGGTGTCGATCAACACCGCCGCGGTGTTCAACCCGGAGTTCGTCGGCGAAGCTGCCGCGCACTTCGGCTCGCAGTGCATCGTGGTGGCCATCGATGCCAAGAAGGTCTCGGGCCCGGGCGAAACCCCGCGCTGGGAGATCTTCACCCACGGTGGGCGCAAGCCGACCGGCCTGGATGCGGTGGAGTGGGCGAAGAAGATGGAAGGCCTGGGGGCCGGCGAGATCCTCCTGACCAGCATGGACCAGGACGGCATGAAGAACGGCTTTGACCTGGGCGTGACCCGCGCCATCAGCGATGCCCTGGGCATTCCGGTGATCGCTTCCGGTGGTGTCGGCAACCTGCAGCACCTGGCCGACGGGATCATCGAAGGTCATGCCAGTGCGGTGCTGGCGGCGAGCATCTTCCACTTCGGTGAGTACACCGTGCCCGAGGCCAAGGCGTTCATGGCCAAGCAGGGTATCGTCGTTCGCTGAACTTGAAAGCTGATCGCGGGGCAAGCCCGCATGCTTTTACCCCAGGTTCTTGCCCAGCAGCGCGTGGTACAGCTCGCTGTCGCCAAGAATCCCCACCACTTTATTACCTTCCTGAAGCACCAGTTTGTTGCCGGTCTGGTAACGGATCTGCAGGGCTTCGCGCATGCCGATGTTGGCATTCACCAGGGTCGGTTTGCGCCCCAGGCCCTCCACCGCTTCACCCGGTGCCCAGTTTTGCAGGTCCATGCCGTTGGCGCCCTGGCGCGCACCCTTGATGGTGTTGCCTTCGGCCAGGTCCAGCCAGGAGTCGCCACCCGGGTCGAGGCACACCGAGCCGTTGATGCGTTTGCACTTGTCCAGGGTGCGCATCAGGCTGCGGCCGCACAGCACGTTGAGCGGGTTGGTGTGGGCGACGAAGGTGCGCACGTAGTCGTCGGCGGGGTTGAGGACGATTTCTTCCGGCTTGCTGTACTGGATGATCCGCCCGTCTTTCATGATCGCAATACGGCTGCCCAGCTTCAGGGCTTCGTCCAGGTCGTGGCTGACGAAGACGATGGTCTTGTTCAGCTTGCGTTGCAGCTCCAGCAGCTCGTCCTGCAGTCCCTGGCGGATCAGCGGGTCGAGGGCCGAGAAGGGTTCGTCCATCAGCAGGNNGCGTCCATTGCCAGTGCCCGGGCCAGGCCGACGCGCTGCTGCATGCCGCCCGAGAGTTCATCGGGCTTCTTGTTGCGCCATTGGGTCAGGCCCACCAGTTCGAGTTTTTCATCGACCAGCTTGCGCCGTTCCTTCTCCGGGCGGCCCTGCATTTCCAGGCCGAAGCTGATGTTCTCGCGCACCGTCAGCCAGGGCATCAGGGCGAACTTCTGGAACACCATGGCGATGCGCTTGGTGCGCATCATCTTCAGTTCCGCCGGGGTGCAGTGGGCGATGTCGATATGCGAGCCTTCGTGCTCGACAAACAACTTGCCGCGGCTGACGGTGTTGAGGCCGTTGATACAGCGCAGCAGGCTCGACTTGCCCGAGCCGGACAAGCCCATCAACACGCAGATCTCGCCCTTGTTGATGTCCAGGTTGGCTTTCTCGACACCGACCACCAGGCCGGTCTTCTTCAGGATCTGTTCGCGGGTCATGCCCTGGTCGAGCAGGCTCAGGGCCTCGCGCGGTCGGCTGGAGAAGATAACGTCTACGTCTTCGAAGCGAATAATGCTCATGCTTCACTCCTTACCGGCGCGTCGGGTTGTTTGCAGATACGGTCGAGCATGATCGCCAGCAACACGATCGCCAGGCCCGCTTCAAAACCCAGGGCGATATCGGCGGTGTTCAATGCGTTGACCACAGGTTTACCCAGGCCGTCGGCACCCACCAGCGCGGCAATCACCACCATCGACAGCGACAGCATGATGCATTGGGTAACGCCGGCGGCGATGCTCGGCATGGCGTGGGGCAGCTCGATGCGCGACAGCAGCTGGCGGCGTGAGCAGCCGAAGGCCTTGCCGGCGTCGAGCAGTTCCTGGGGCACGTCACAGATACCCAGGTAGGTCAGGCGGATCGGTGCGGCGATGGCGAACACCACCGTCGAGATCAACCCGGGGACCACCCCCAGGCCGAACAGGGTCAGGGTCGGGATCAGATAAACGAAGGTAGGTACCGTCTGCATCAGGTCGAGGACCGGGCGCATGGCGGTGTAGAACATCGGCTTGTGTGCGGCGAGGATGCCCAGCGGCACGCCGNNTGGCGAACAGCACCTGGGCCAGGGTCTCCATGGTCTCCTGCCAGTAACCGAGGTTGAGGATCAGCAAAAATGACAGTACGCAGAATGCGGTCAGCGCCCATTTGCGCTGGATCAGGTGCGCGATTACTGCAATCAGGCCGATCAGGACGAAAGGATTGAACCAGGTCAGTGCCCCGGTCACGCCATGAATCATGTATTCCAGTGCTGCCGCGAAGGCATCGAAGTAGTTGGCGCCGTGTTGCGTCAACCATTCAACGAAGCCTGCGATGTACTGGCCCAAAGGGAGTTTTTCATCGATCAGCATGATAGCGAGCGTCCACCTGCAAAAGTTTGAAGACAGCCTGCGGCGGGGCCAGCCCGCCGCAGGCAGTGCTTACTGCGTGAGTTTGGCTTTGGCTGCCTCCAGGCCAGGCTTGCCGTCAACGGTGGTGACCCCGGCCAGCCAGGTGTCGAGCACCTGCGGGTTGTTTTTCAGCCAGGCCTTGGCTGCGGCGTCGGGTTTCATCTTGTCGTCCAGGACGTTGCCCATCAGCTTGCTTTCCATGTCGAGGGTAAAGGACAGGTTCTTCAGCAACTGGCCGACGTTGCTGCATTCCTGCACATAGCCCTTGCGGGTGTTGGTGAGGACGGTGGCCTTGCCGTAGTCGGGGCCGAAGAAGTCATCGCCGCCGTCCAGGTATTTCATCTTGAAGCGGGTGTTCATCGGGTGCGGTTCCCAGCCCAGGAACACCACGGCAGTGTCACGGCGCTGGGCACGTTCGACTTGCGAGAGCATGCCGGCCTCGCTGGAC
>NZ_JYOF01000033.1:0-1700 GCF_000955865.1 Pseudomonas sp. 2(2015) | reverse complement strand
TTTTCAGGCCCTTGTCGTACAGCGCCTGGGGTACGGCCAGGGTGTACTTGGCGTTTTCGAGGTTGGCCCGTACGGTTTCCACGGTACCGGCATCGCGGTACTGCTTGATGTCGTTTTCCATGGTCGGCATCCAGTTGCCGAGGAACACGTCCATGTTCTTGCCATCGGCCAGCGACTTGTAGGTCACCGGTACCGAGATCATCGTGGTCTTGGTCTTGTAGCCCAGCGACTGGAGCACGACGCTGGTGACCGCGGTGGTCACGGTGATGTCGGTCCAGCCGACATCGGAGAAGTTGACGGTCTGGCACTGCGCGGGCTCTGCGGCCTGGGCCAGCACCGGCAGACTCAGCACTGCGGCCAGCAATAGCGAGGGTGAACCTTTCATTCGATGGACTCCTGGGTTTTTTTCTCGGATGTCCCACGGGACCGCCGTGCTTTATGGTTTGCATTCGGTCGGGCCTGACTATCGGGCGATAGCGGGACGGCTGCCGTGCAATCGAGTCGATACCGATCATCTAACAGCGAAAATCAAACGCCTACAGGGTGCGTCGTATCCAGTACAGACAGGGTCGCATCCAGTGTCGATGAGGTCGTTTACAGATTTATCCGGCCCTGTAAACGCAGTTTCGGCACTTGTGCACCGCAAAAAAACGGCGCACAAGCGCGGCTGACAGCTGGCGGCGTTGCTGGGCAAGAACGCGTCGGTTGCAGACGTCAGAGGTCCTGGCAAAAGCCTGATGATGCGCGGAATCGGCGGATTGCCGCCTATTCAGCGTAGCAGTTGCGGCGCCCGTGGCTTGGGCTGCGGGGCTGTACATTCAGGAGGTAAATGGCATGGCCATCAGTGTGTTCGACCTGTTCAAGATCGGCGTTGGCCCATCCAGCTCCCATACCGTCGGGCCCATGCGCGCCGCAGCAATGTTCGTCCAGGGCCTGCGCGAGCGCGGCGAGCTTGAGCAGGTGCGGCGCGTCGAAGTGCGCCTGTACGGCTCGCTGTCGGCCACCGGTATCGGCCACGGCAGCGACAACGCAGTGATCATGGGCCTGATGGGCGAATGGCCGGACGCCATCGACCCCGCGCAAATCGGTCCGCGCATCAATGCCCTGCGCGAAACAGACACCTTGCTGCTCGATGGCCGGCTGCACGTCGGCTTCGTCTGGGCCCGCGACATGCTGCTGCTCGACGAGAACCTGCCGTACCACCCCAACGCCATGACCCTCATCGCTGAAGGCGCCGCAGGCGAGCTGCACCGCGACACCTATTACTCGGTGGGCGGCGGCTTTGTCGTTGATGCGGCACAGGCTGCCAGCGGCGTGCTGGACGCCGACAACACGGTGCTGCCCTACGATTTCGACAGTGCCGTGGAGTTGCTCGAACTGTGCAAGCAAAACGACCTGCGCGTGTCGCAATTGATGATGGAAAACGAAAAGGTCTGGCGCAGTGAAGCAGAAATTCGTGCCGGGCTGCTGAAGTTGTGGCACGCCATGCAGGCCTGTGTCGAAAACGGCCTCAAATACGAAGGCATCCTGCCTGGCGGGCTCAATGTCAAACGTCGCGCAGCCAAGCTGCACCGCAGCCTGCCAGCCTGCAGGAACTGAACAAGCCCAATGTCATCGGCTCGACCCTGAGCGCCATGGAATGGGTCAACCTTTATGCCCTGGCGGTCAACGAAGAGAATGCCGCCGGCGGGCGCATGGTC
>NZ_JYOF01000032.1:0-14839 GCF_000955865.1 Pseudomonas sp. 2(2015) | reverse complement strand
CAACCCTGATTTGCTCCTGGCCGATGAGCCAACCGCGGCCCTGGACCCGCTCAATGCCCAACGGGTAATGCAACTGCTGCTGCGCCAGGCGCAAGCACGGCAGGTGACCTGCCTGATCGCTACCCACGACGAGGCGCTGGCCCGTGATGCCGGCTTGCAGGTGTTGCGCATGGTCTGCCGCCGCGATGCCGACGGTGGTGTCACCGCCACGTTGGAGGGCCAGCCGTAATGCGCCCGATGCTGATCGCAAGCCTGGCTTGGCGGGACTATCGCAACGACGCGCGCCTGTCCGTTTGCAGCGTGCTGGCCCTGGTGGCGGTGATTGCGCCGTTGCTGGTGCTGTTCGGTCTGAAATTCGGCCTGGTCAGCAGCCTTACCGAGCGTTTGCAGCGCGACCCGGCCGTGCGGGAAGTCATCCCCTTGGGTGGCGGTCGTTTCAGTGCCGACTTCGTCGCTGAACTGGCGGCGCGTAACGACGTCGCCTTCGCCTTGCCGCGTACCCGGCAGATTGCCGCGACCGCCGACCTGGTGCTGGCTGCGCGCAAGGTCGTGGTCAATGTCGAGATGATCCCCACGGCGCTTAACGATCCGTTGCTGCAAGGGCTGGCCGTCCCCGGTGCGGTCGACCAGATCGTCCTCAGCCGTACGGCGGCAGAAAAGCTTGGCGCGAAGGCGGGTGATCAGCTCGATGCTTCGTTCAGCCGCCAGCTTGCCGGGCAGATCCAGGCCCAGCGCACTACCTTGAAGGTCGTGGCTGTGCTGCCGCTGGAAGCCTTTGAGCGCGATGCCTTGTTTGCACCGCTGGCGCTGCTGGAAGCCGCCGAAGACTACCGTGATGGTCGCGCCGTGCCCGCTTTCGGCTGGGAAGGTGAGCGCCATACCGGTGAGGTGCAACGGGTTTATCCGGCCTTCCGGCTGTACGCGCGCAACCTTACCGATGTCGAGCCGCTGCGGCGCTTTTTTGCCGATCGCCAGTTGCTGGTCTCGACCCAGGCCCCGGCGATTGCCCAGGTGCAGTCGCTGAGCCGCAACCTGACCCTGGTGTTCTGGATCATTGCCGCGCTGGCGGTTGCTGGCGCGTTTGCGGCGATCTGCGCCGGCGCCCTGGCGGCGGTCGAGCGCAAGCGCCGCGAGCTGTCGGTGTTGCGCCTGCTCGGTTTCAGCACCGCTGCCTTGCTTGCATTTGTCGTGCTGCAGGCGTTGTACAGCGGGGTGTTTGCCGCTGTCATCGGCGCGGCGCTGTACGCCCTGGCCGAAAGTGGCCTCAACCAGTTGTTCATGCAGATGCCCGGCGAGTACGCCAGCCATCTGCTCCCGTCGCATTACCTCGTTGCCTTGCTCGCTGTGCTGCTGGCCAGCGCGGCCGCTGCCGCCCTGGGGGGCTGGCGCGTGGCGCGAATAGACGCTTGTGAAGGAATTCGAGATGTTTGACCGCCGCTTACCCGCCCTGGCGCTGATCGTCGCCGCCCTGAGCCTGGTGTCCTGCGCCCAGGCCGAGGACGACAGCAAGCCTGCCAGCAATAAACTGGACAATCCCAAGCCGTTGGCCGACGACATCAGCCTGCCGCTGCCGTGCGACGGCGAGATGGTTTTCCGCCATGTCTACGTGCTGGNNGACGACCGTGAGGTGAACCTTGGCTACCCCTTCAGCGAAGGCGAAGCGGGCTACAAGCAGTCGTTCATTTCCGGCTATCGCCGTGACTTCATCAACGGCCAGTTCAGCCTCCAGGACCTGTCTGCCGACTGGAAAAAACGCATTAGCCCGAGTCTGCCGAAGACCGACGCCGGCAGCCCGCTGAAGCCGATGATGTACTTCATCGGCAAGTACGAAGTCACCGCCCGCCAGTACGCCCAGGTGATGGCCCAGGCCCAGTCGCTGGCCAGCGGCGAACCGGCGCCGGCCTGTGAAGCACCGAGTGGCATGGCCGGGCGTTTGCCCAAGGTCAAACTGTCGCGCTTTGAAGCCGAGCGTTTTTCCGCGGTGTACAGCGCCTGGTTGATGAAGAACCATCGTGACCTGCTGCCGGTCAGTGGCCGTGGCAACAAGGCCGAAGACGGCGGTGTAGGCTTTGTGCGCCTGCCCACCGAAGTGGAGTGGGAGTTCGCTGCCCGTGGCGGCTCCGCCGTCAGCCGCCAGGAGCTGGAAGGGCGGCTGTTCCCGCGCCGCCTCGAGGGCAGCGAAAGCGACGGCCCGCTGGCCGACTGGGCGGTGTTCAACCAGGTCGCCGGCGGCNNCCGATCGGCACCAAGCTGCCCAACCCGCTGGGTATGTTCGACGTACTCGGCAACGCCGCAGAGATGGTCCAGGAATCGTTCCAGCTGGTGCACGCCGGGCGGCGCCAGGGTGCTTATGGCGGGTTTGTGGTCAAGGGCGGCAATTACCTTGAAGGCGAGGGCACGCTGTTTACCGGCATGCGCCGCGAGTACCCGCTGTTCGGCGCCGATGGTACCGAGCAAAGCAACGAGACCACAGGTTTTCGTGTCGCCATCGGCGCGCTGTCGGCGCCGCGTTCGCGTTATGAGGAACTGTTCGAACAATGGCAGAAAGAGGGCCGCTTGGCCGCGCTGACCGACGCCATCGACGACGCCCAGGACCCGACCAAGCGCCTGGACAGCATCATCGCCGCCAGCGCCGACCCGCGCCTGCAAGCCGAGCTTGGCCTGGTCAACGAAGAGCTCAAGCGCAACGTCTCGCTGATCGCCCAGCAGCGCGAAGAAGCCGCCGGCAACCTGATCCAGTCGGCGGCGCTGGTGGCCGAAACCATCAATAACTACAACATCCGCCTGACCAACCTGCAGAAAACCCAGCAGCAGGCCAAGGCTTCTGGTGACGAGACCAGCGCCAAGCTGTTTGCCGCTGCCATCAACAACGGCCGCAGCGCCCTCGACGGCGCCGTGGCGATCTACATCGACAACCTTGCCACTGGCACGCGCTACACCGACGCGGTGATCCAGGCGCAGTTCCAGCGGGTCAAGGAAGAGCTCAATCGCAAGCCGGTGCTGGGCAAGAGCCTGCTCAGCCGCGCGACCCTGTTCGTCCGTCATGTCGGGGACTATCGCCAGCAACGGCGCGCCGACCCGGCGACGATTTTGAAAGAACTGCTCGCATCAGCCGTCCCGCAACCTTGAGCGGCTGTCGAGCGAGCATCGTAGTGACCGGGGCGACATGAGGTTGTCCCGGGCGTGTTTAAACAAAGAGAGAACCTGACCATGCTTTCAACTCGCAAGCCCTTCTTCACTGCTTCCAACGGCCGGGCCGCGCTGCTGCTGGCGGCCGGTTTCAGCACCGTCCTGCTGACTGGCTGCGCCAGCTCGCCGGCGTCCAAGGTCGGTGCGACGACCAAGGTCGAGTACTACCCGAGCTGCTACGAGCCGGTGCAGCACCTGCGCGCCACCGATTCGGACATGACCAAGTCTGTCGCCACCGGTGCCCTGATCGGTGCCGTCGGCGGCGCGCTGACCGGCGCCCTGACCGGCAACTCCGACAACCGTGGCCGCAATGCTGCCATCGGTGCTGCCGGTGGTGCTCTGGTCGGCGGTGCAGCCGGTTACTACACCGAGCGCCAGAAGCAGATCAGCGACGACAACCAGCGCATAGGCTCCTACGCCACCGACATCAACAAAAGCGCGGCCGACATGGACCGCAGCACCGCTTACGCCAAAGCCTCCCAGGCGTGCTACCAGCGTGAGTTCGCCAACCTGATGGATGGCCGCAAGAGCAACAAGATCAGCGATGGCGAAGGCCGCAAGCGCCTGGCGGAAATCATCGCCGGCCTGCAGGAGTCGANNATCACCGCGGTCAACGGCCGTCTGGGTGAGAACCTCAACAACTACACCCAGGCTTACGAGCAAGACCTCAAGCAGGTCGGCGTACCGCGTAACGACGTGGTGATCGTTGCCGAAGCCCAGGCGCCGGTGCTGGCCACCGGTAACGCCAAGAAGACCAATACGGGCAAGACCAAGACCCCGCCACCGGCGAAGAAAAAGCTGCCAGNNGCCGTCGCCACCGAGAAGACCCTGCAGGACGCCAACGCCAAGAAGGCTGAAAGCCAGAAGGTTGCCAGCGCCGGCCAGAGCCAGGTCAACAACATGTGCAAGAACCCGGACATGGGTGACTGGGCACCGGTGCCTTGCCCTAACGTGTAAGGCTTGAGCCACAGCGTCGCCCGGCTCGGTGCCATAAGGCCGGGCGACCTGTGCGCCGTTTCAAGGAAGACCGTTCATGAGTGAGTTACTCAACCGACTGGATAACAATCCGTCGCAGTTTTTCGCAAGGCAGCGCATCGAAAGCAGCATCAACCTGCCGAAACTCTTTGCCGCCATCGATGCCGATCCGGGCATTGTCGGTGCCGGGGTGGTGTATATCGATGCGGATTACAACGTGGTGACCCTGCGTGAGTTTCAGCCGATATGCAGTGTGCTACCCAAGCGGGTGATTTTGCGTGAGGCGAAGAAGTATCTGGCGCCTGCGCAGTTCATCGAAGAGCTCAAGACCAGTCCGCGTGAGTCGCGAGTGGTTAAAGAAGCACTGAACGCAACGCTTTCCTGTACCGGGGCAGTTCTGGGATGGANNGTTGCGGTGCCGTTCACTGCCGGCACCAGCCTGGTGCTCACTACAATGGGCGCCGCAGCTGCAGCGGCCAGTACCACCCAGTGTATTTTCGGCGGGTACAGAACTTTCAACGAAGTGGTGAACCCTGCGGATAACGATGAGCTGGACTCTTACGAGTGGTACCAGAACATGTCGTCAGCACTGGATGCTGTGTCGTTGATGGGGGTAGGGGCCTCTGGGCTTACGACCTTCAAATATCTGCAAGTGCGCAAAGCGGCTACCGGAAGCAGTTGGTCTGAGCTTTCCAGAAAACTGAGCCGTCAGCAGCGCAAAGCGCTGACCGATGAATTGCTTTCGCTCAAGCATCCTTCGCTGACAGCCAAGCAACTACGGCTCAAACAGAGTACTGGTCAACTTCCCAAGCGCCACACACCGACCGAGTTCAAGCATGCAACCCGAACCCTGATCAAAGACTCCCTGGGTGCGGGTGCCGGGTTTGTGGGCAGCAGCAGGGTGCAGACGATCGCAGTAGGGCTGTATGAGGAGTTCAAGCCATGAAGCAGCCACCGAGCTTGAAAGTGTTTCTGGCAAAGTACTTTCCAGCCTTCATCGTTGCCTTCTTCATGGTGTGCTTCTCGGCTTCCTGTACCGTGGCGCTTGCCAAAGGTATTGAAGATCGAGTGTTCAAAACCTCGATGGTTCTGCTGGCGCTTTCTGTGGTGGTCTTTGTGAGCCATTTTCTGATGGTACGGGGTCGTGCTTGGGCGGTCTGGGTCGTTGTCGGTTTGTTCGTGGCTTGCCTGGTGACCGTGCTGCCCAGTTATGGATACCGGCCACATATGTTTGTCTATAGCACCGGCCTGCTATTCCCGCTCATCGGCTTATTAATTCTGAACAGCAAACTGCACAGGGAAATGCGTGCCTATCTGGCGGAGATGCGAAAGGAGCGTGTCAAGCAACGGGACGAAGCTCGGGCAATCAAGGAACGTCGTTGAAAGGGAAATCCCGAATGCTCCACCTCCATGTCCCTTTCTGGGCTCTATCTGCTTAACAGCCAACGCCAGCGAAAAATGCGCAGTCGTCTGGTGGCGATCCGCAAATCGCGTAACAAATTGCTCAAAGCCATGCATGCCGGCAATCGGCAAAACCATTGACCCTGGTTAATATTTGCACAATCACCACCCCCTAAACTGAGGACTCTGCACCCTCAAAGGGGGACATGGCATGACCATTATCGTCACCGGCGCCGCCGGTTTTATCGGTAGCAACCTGGTTCAGGCCCTCAACCAACGCGGCGAAACCGAGATCATCGCGGTCGATGACTTGAGCGATGGCGACAAGTTTCGCAACCTGGCTGACAGCGAAATCGCCGACTACCTGGACAAGGACGACTTTCTTCAGCGCTTTGGCCGCGGCCAGTTTGGCAAGGTGCGCGCCGTGCTGCACCAAGGCGCTTGCTCGAGCACCGTCGAAGGCGACGGGCGCTTGATGATGGACAACAACTACCGCTACNNGACGCCGCTCAAGGCCTGCAGGTGCCGCTGCTGTATGCCTCGTCGGCGGCGGTGTATGGCGCCGGGCGCGACTTTCGCGAACAGCGCGAGTGCGAGCGGCCATTGAACGTATATGGCTACTCGAAATCCCTCTTCGACCAGCGCGTGCGCCGACAACTGCCCCAGGCGCGCAGCCAGATCGTCGGCCTGCGTTACTTCAACGTCTACGGCCCCCACGAGCAGCACAAGGGCGCCATGGCCTCGGTGGCCCNNCAACCAGTACCAGGCCAACGGCAAGGTCAGCCTGTTCGGCAGCTATGGCGACTACCCCAGCGGCGGCCACCTGCGCGATTTCGTGGCGGTCGAGGATGTGGTCAAGGTCAACCTGTTCTTCCTCGACCGGCCGCAGTTGAGCGGCCTCTTCAACGTCGGCAGCGGCCGCGCCCAGCCTTTCAATGACGTGGCCTTGGCAGTGATCAACCGCCTGCGCGAGCAGCAGGACCAGCCGCCGCTGTCGCTGGAGATGGCCCTGCTGGAGGGCATTCTGGAATACAGCGAATTTCCCGAGCACCTGCGCGGCAAGTACCAGTGCTACACCTGCGCCGACCTTGAGCGCTTGCGCAGCGTTGGCTATGAGCAGCCAACGCTGACGGTGGAGCAGGGTGTGGCGCGTTACTGCGACTGGTTGCAGCGCTGCAGCGCACGCCGTAGTCAGTGCTGGCGCAAGGTCTTCAGGTCGCCCTTGCCCGAGGTCTCGCGCAGGTACTCCTGCAGTGAGTCATCCAGCGCGTTGAGCCAGCGGGTATGGTGCGGCACCGCAGCGGTACCGGTAATCACCGAGCGGTAGGACTTGTCGCGGTAACCCATGATGTCTTGCTTTTTGTCCGACTTCCATTTGAGGAAGATCCGGTTCACTGCGTCGATATCGAAGCTCGGGTAATCGGTCTGCTCGATCAGGTGCTTGATATAGCGGCCCTGGAACTCGTACATCGAGGCGGTCGACTCCAGCGCCAGTTCCTCGGCCCGCCACTGTGCGCTGTCGGCAGCCATCGCCGCCGGCTGCGGCAGCTTGATGCGCCCGAGCATGTAGTCGCGGGCAAACCAGGCCTGAGCGTCGAACAGGTTGAAGCTGTACCAGAGGTCTTGCATGCCGAGGTAGATCAGCTGCGGGTTGTGTTCCCAGACAACCCCTTGGTACAGCCCGGCAGGCCACAGGCGGTTGCTGGTCTTGAGCGTCAGCTCGTCGGGCAGGAACGGGAAGTGATGCTGGTAGCCGGTGCAGAGGATGATCGCATCCACGCGCTTGCTCGAACCGTCGGCAAAGAACGCCATCTCGCCCTCGACCCGCAGCAACTGCGGGCGCTCTTCCCAGCCTTTGGGCCATTTGTAGCCCATGGGCTGGGTGCGGTAGGCACTGGTGATCGAGCGCGCGCCGTACTTGAAGCACTGCGAGCCGATGTCTTCGGCCGAATAGCTGCTGCCGACAATCAGCACATCCTTGCCCTTGAACTCCACCGCCTCACGAAAATCGTGAGCGTGAAGGATGCGCCCGGAGAAGCGCTCGAAGCCGTCGAATTGCGGCACATGCGGGGTAGAAAAATGCCCGCTGGCGACCACGACGAAATCGAACACCTGCTCGCTGCCCTGGCCGATGCCGTAGTCATAGACACTGACGGTAAAGGTGCGGCTGGCCTGATCAAAGCGTACCGCCTTGACGGCGGTATTGAAGCGAATGTAGTCGCGCACACCGGCCTTTTTCACCCGGCCCTGAATGTAATCCCAAAGCACCTCGCGCGGTGGATAAGACGAAATCGGCCGCCCGAAATGCTCATCGAAACTGTAGTCGGCGAACTCCAGGCATTCCTTCGGCCCGTTCGACCACAGGTAGCGGTACATACTGCCGTGCACCGGCTCGCCATGCTCGTCCAGGCCGGTGCGCCAGGTGTAGTTCCACATCCCGCCCCAGTCGGCCTGTTTCTCGAAGCACACCACCTCGGGCATCTCGGCACCCTGGGCATGAGCGGATTGAAAGGCACGCAACTGCGCCAGGCCGGACGGGCCTGCGCCGATAATGGCAACACGAATAGTCATAAGATTTCCTGACAGAAAACACTGAAAAAAATGCAAAGCGACTCCAGCCCTGAACGGCAGAACCGAGGGCGAGAGGAAGCGGAAACTTCAGGTGTCAGCTGGCAGGTGGAGGGACAGGGCGCTTGCGCTTGTGCGCGAGCAAGACGTCGCGAGGTGGAATCGACAAGGTGTGGAACAGCGTCGAGAGGGGGGAGCTGGTCAGCGAAGGGCTAGCGACAGCGTTGGGCCCGTAAGTCTTGCCGAACAGCGCGGCAAACGGGCCTGAAGGGCGAAAGATACGTGTGGTCTCGTACATGGCGGGCTGATTCTGCCTCTTTTTGGTTATGGATGCCTTTTTAGCTATAACGGATGGGGGAGAGGATTACAAGGTGGGGGCTTGGCAGAATCTCGCACTCGACCGCTGACGGACTTACGCTTCACCCTCGCGCAGTGGTTCTGCTTTGCATTGCAAGGCGCAGTGCACGTCGGATGTCTGCATTAATGTCATCGCTATCTTCCAGGCCAACAGAGATTCGCACCAAGCCATCCGGCACGCCTATTTTTTCCAGGTCGGTGCTGCCCTCCCTGCTAAAACTACCGTAGTGATAACATAAGGACTCAATATTGCCGAAGGTTGTACCTATTCGGATAAGCTGCAGATGACGAACAAAGGTTGTAGCCGTTTCTCGCGATGGAAAAACAATGGCGATAAGGCCTGTATGCAATGACGGAGAAATTCCGTTGGTTTGCGCACTTTTAGTCGACCAGACTGCACGCCACTCTAGCTTCGGGAACTCCTCACGCAGCATGGCGATCACCGCATGTGCATTATCGGTATGTTTTTTTAATCGCAGTGGCAGCGTCCTTAGTCCTCGTATAGTGAGCCAGGCCGAGAACGGATCTACTATGAGCCCTGCACTGTCCCTGTGATACTTCAATGCCTTGAACAGGTCCGGTTCATTGGTGCTGATCATGCCGCCCATGACATCGCCGTGACCGTTGATGTGTTTGGTGATGGAATATAATGTTACTGCAGCCCCCAGGGAAAGTGGCTTTTGACAGGCAGGTGTAAGAAAGGTGTTATCAACAACAAGAAGAATGCCGCGTTTGTTGCAAAGCTCTACCAGATCAGGAATGTTGATATCTAAAAAAGCCGGGTTGGTAGGGGCTTCGATAAAGATCATTTTCGTGTTGGGTTGGATCGCGCACTCAAATGCCGCCGCCTGGTATTTGTCGATAAGTGACATTTCAATCCCGCGATGGTTCACTTCATAGTTAAGTTGTTCAATGATTTCGTAAAATACACTGTGGGGTACAATGACATGATCGCCTGCGCTCAACAGGGCGCGAAAAGCAAGCAGGCAGGCGGTCATTCCGCTATTGACCGCGAGGCTATAGGAGCAGTGTTCAATGGCGCGAAATTTCGCTTCTAAAATTGAAACGGTAGGGTTTGCATAACGTTGGTAGGCAAAATTCTCCTGCTCGGCATTGCCCAGCATCTCTCTGCCTTCTTCAATTGAATTCAGGAGTGTTGCAGAGTTACAAATGAGCGCTGGAACTGGAAACTGACTCAGGCCATTCTCATGTTGCCCTAAATGGATCGCCTGGGTAGCGATACCTAAAGAAGGAGAAAGAAAATAGTCACGGCATGGTAGTTCGCGTGGGCACTTTTTTTCTGCTGGGCTCATAAAAGGCCTGGTTCCGAAAGGTAATGAGAGACGCTTTGCTGTTTACTCGTATTGATAGCAGGGGACAACTTTTCCGCCCAGTGAGACAATCGAAAATCTTTCCATTTTTGGCATGACCGCACAGGCCAGGCTAACCTGGTTGGGGCTGGAATGTAGTTGTTTTAGCCAAATGGGATGATTGGCTTTAAAACACTCATTTTTTAAATGGGACAAGTGTAGCGCCAGTGGCATTTTTTCCGGGTCTTGAGGCATCGGGTAAGGTACTGTTTTGGCACGCTGGGTGGCCCCAAACGCCATGCGCAAGCAGCGCAGCAACTTTGGGTTTTTGGCCAGGTTGTTTTTTGAATTGGTCCACTCTTGAGTGACGTGCTGCACGCCTTCAGCAACTTTGTATTGCTGCACCAGCTCCTTGATCGCCCGTGCTGCGGCATGGCTCGGGTAAAGTGAACAGCCGCCACCCACNNATCGTCTTCTCCGGGCAGTAGGCAATAAAAACGGGATAGTCTATTTGACTAGAGGCGTCAAATACCTCGATTGAAGCTCCTATGGCAGTTTCTGCATCACGCAAGGTGCTTAATAGATGTTCTGGCATAGAATTGTCAACAATCTTTCTTATAGGCTCTTTTGAATCATAGAAGAAATGTTGTGCAATAAAGCGCCCAATGCCATGACGCTCTATGACCTCGCTTGCGGCATGAATTGCTGCTTCCGTAAATCCTACACCTGCTGCCACACCGGTGCCGCAGGAGTATCGGCGCGCAGCGCTATAGTCGGTATCATCACCGGGAAGCGACTCGTTGGCATACTGATGGTTAATCAGAAATGATGGATAGAGTAACTCAGCGCCTGCGGATGCTTCATGCGCCTCGAAGGAAAGTACAGCCATCTGTGATGCATCGGCGTGGCGAAGCATTTGCATCGGCAGTATGTTTTGCAAGGACGGTTGAGAAACAACCGAATCAAAACAATGCAGTGCGCTATGCTTTCGTAGTTGAAAGGGGCCCATGTAATGCTCATAAGCCTCGAACTTCGCACCCACACGAGCCTCTGCTTCATAGCCTTTGCCACAACCGACACATTCTATGCCGCTACTGTCATAGGGGAGGTGAAGGGTGGCAACAGTGCTGGACAGCGGACTACCGTAACGGCGTAGGGTTAAATGAATTCCTTCGCTGGAAAAGTGCTGATCGATTGCGCTTTCTGCATCGTCCAGTGATAACGTACGCTCTGGGGCAATTGTTTTCATAGTCAGGAAGTTTCCATATAAGCCAAAAAATGAGGCGAAAAAATCGCCTCATTTATTTTCGTTACTCAGCCAGTATGGAGAGCTCTTCCGGGGTGAAATCTTCTTCTGGTTTGACAGACTCTACTTCGTCGTCAGTGGGTTGGTCGACTTTGAATTCGTTGATATACATGCAGCACCACATACCCATAGTAGTATCCTTTTTTATTTGATTTAAGTGTGCACCTTTTAACAGGTGCAATGAGAGATTAGTTCGTATGGCTTTGGCTGCACATAGGAAAAATCCCGATTCTATGAGTGATTATGTTTTTTTGAGGGTGCTATTTATTTCTGCACTGCTCAGAAATAAGACACTGGCTTGGGGCATCGGCGTTGACACCGGATCGGGCCAAGTTCTTAGGGGGCAGGCGCAGAGGCGAATGTGACGTACTGGGTTGATCAGCGGAGGTGATCAAGCGCACAGCGGTTGCGATTTAGACGCTGCCTTCAGCAGCTCATTGCGGGCAAGCCTGCTCCCAACCGGCGGGTGTGCCCACGCAAACAAAAAAGGCCCACCTTGCGGTGAGCCTTTTTTTACTGTGTATGGTGCCGGCACCAGGAATCGAACCCGGGACCTACTGATTACAAGTCAGTTGCTCTACCATCTGAGCTATACCGGCACAGGGGCGTCATTATAGCGATCAGTTTGCGTCTGTAAACCACTTCTGCAACATTCCTCGCGATACCCGGTTTTGTTACCAGCCGCGGTGCATCGTGGTGGCGCTGGGTTCGGCTTTGGTGGGGTCGAATATCAGCGGTTTGTAGCGGCAATCGTGCTTTTTACAGTGCTCTCGGCAGCCGTGCTTTTTCTTGCAGCTGTAGGCCGGGCCGGTGTAGCCCTTGTCGCCGTATATCTGCATCTGCGGGATTTCCCAGCCAGACACCGGGGTGTAGTCGCCGCTGGTGCAGCCGCTCAAGTAGAACGCGCACGCCAGCAGGAGGAAGGATCTGATAATGGCCACAGGCAATTCCGTTTGGTCGAAGTGTCAGTGTTTGTGTGTGTCGAAGTAGTGCTGGATGGCGTGGCGGTCTCTGCTGAAGTCCGGCCCGGGGAAGCTCTGGTTGCCGTACATCTGCATGGGCGGCACTTGCCAGTCGGACCGGGGTGGCGGGACTTGCCAGTCGGACATGAAGGCGCAGCCGCTGAGGTAAAACGCGCACGCAAGCAGGGCGATGGATCTGATGATATCCACAGTCAATTCCGTTTATTCGAGGCGTCAGTCTTTGTTGAGGATGCGCTGGATGGTGCCGCCGCAAGATTGGTAGCAGCTGTCGTAGTCGCTGCCGCACGAGTAGCTGGAGCCGCTGTTGAACGGGTAGCTGGGGTAGTAGCAGCTTTTGCGCGCTTCTTTTTTGCTCTTGCCGGCCTGGCACAGCTGGTAGTTTCTGTAGTTGGCCTGGTACAGGGCGNNAGGCGCGCCATCTGTTTGCAGTGGTTGCGTTCCATCGAGCAGGAGTTGATGCAGTTCATGCCCGCCATGCTGGGCGGTGGGGAGTATCTATAGGTATAGCTGGGGCCGCAGCCGCCGAGCAGGCCGACGGCCAGCACTAGCGCAGCGCGCCATTTGAGTGAATTGCTCACGAGTTGCCAGTTCCTTGTTCATTCCTCGCTGAACTCCAGCAGGTCACCTGGCTGGCAGTTCAACGCGCGACAGAGCTTCTCGAGGGTTTCCATCTTGAAACCCTTGATCTTGCCGTTTTTCAGCAACGAAAGGTTCGCCTCCGTAATACCGATAATCTCGGCCAGATCCTTGGAGCGGATCTTGTTCTTGGCCATGACTACATCGAGTCGAATAATTATCGGCATAGGGGCAAGCTAGACATAACAGTTGTGTTCATCGCTGATGGTTTTGGCGTCACGCATGAGGAGTGAGAAGGCGCAGAGGAAAATGCCTTTCATGATCTCGTAAACCGCCTGGGATGATACACCGATCGATACGCTGAAGCTTCTCTCGCCTTTGGGCAGGTCGATGGAGAACGCCAGGCCCTGCAAGGTGCCGATCATCGGCCAGACCATCGGCAAGCCGATGCACAGCAAGCCCACCCACCAGAGCATCTTGATGTTTTGCGTCGTCCAGGTTTCACCCCGGGACAGGCGCAGGAAGAACAAGCCGGTCAGGTACAAGGCAAAGGCCGAGAGGCTGGCGGGGATCAGTTCCAGGCCGATCACCAGGNNGAAGGCTGGTAATCCGGGGCCAGCAGCAGCGGCATGTTTTCACCGAAGCTTTGCAGGTAGGCACCTTGCACCTGGGCTTTTTCGAACACCCACAATAGTACGTTGCCGCCGAACTCGACGATCCCTGTACCCCAGGCGAGTACCGCGGCGAATGCACCGATCACTCGCAGACGCGATCTCGCGTAAGCCACTGTCTTACTGTTCATGGTTTCCCTCCGTGCTAGTTGAGCGGGGTGCATTATTTGTGAAAAATTATCGTATTACAATAATTAATTGTGATTTTGCCGGGGGTGCGGCGTTTTGACACGAGGGTGAGGTGGGATCTTACGGGGGATCGCGGGGCAAGCCCGNCGGGCTTGCCCCGCGATGCCTTTATCAGGCCGGGTAATATAATTTACGAACCTTTCTGCAACCTTTAAGGGCTTTCACCTAAATACGGACTGAAAGACGCGAAAATTAATTAGTCATTTTCTATCGATTTGACTTTAACGATGCCTTGAGCTAATTTGTTGTTCATTATGTTGAACACTAAAGCGTTTCCGCTCCTCACCTCCCGCCTGGTTTCCCGTGAACGTCACTGGACCGGCGACCTCTAGCGCCTCCCCCGACAAACAGCCTTTTTCTTCTCTTTGTCTGTAGCCGTCAGCGCGATTTCGCTCGGTTTGTGTCGCCCGTGGGAGGGCATCATGCGTTCCTGGATCTATCTGTTTATCGCCATCACCGCCGAGGTGATCGGCACCGCGTCGATGAAATTCGCCGCCAGTCATTTCCCCATTCTTGGTCACGGGTTGATGTACCTGATGATCGGCCTGTCGTACTTTTTCCTGGCACTGGCGGTAAAACGCGTGCCGGTGGGCGTGGCCTACGCCCTGTGGGAAGGCATCGGCATCGTGTTGATCACCCTGATCAGCGTCACCTGGCTGGGTGAGAGCCTGGGNNTGGGCGTGATGATCGCCGGTATCCTGCTGATCAAGTCGGGTACCCGCGCCGCACCTGCCCCGCGCAATATGGAGGCCCTGCCATGCTGAGCATGAACTGGATTCCCTTCGCCTGGCTGGGCCTGGCGATCGTGCTGGAAGTGATCGCCAACCTGCTGCTCAAGTATTCCGACGGTTTTAAAAAGCGCGGCCTGGGCATTGCTTCGATTCTCTGTGTGCTGGCCGCCTTTACCGCACTGGCCCAGGCTGTGCGAGATATCGAACTGTCGCTGGCTTACGCCATCTGGGGTGGCTTCGGCATCCTCGCCACCGTGGCCATGGGTTGGGCACTGTTCGGTCAACGCCTGGTAGGCCGCGGCTGGTTGGGCCTGGCGCTGTTGCTGGTGGGCATGAGCCTGCTGAAACTGNNGATTCAACCTGCTTAGCGCTATTCGCGCGAAGGCTTATGCACAAGCCGCATGCCAAACAGGTGCGTATTGCATCGGACCAACGCCCGCCGTTGGTCTTTGCGCAAATGGCTGTTTTTGCTGGCGATTAATCAGTGAACAAAAAATGACCAGCCTGTGAAAGCGCTTGGATCCACGAATTTGCTGGGGTTCGGCGCAAGGTTGCGCACAGACTTATCCACAGGCTGAGCGCC
>NZ_JYOF01000031.1:0-3522 GCF_000955865.1 Pseudomonas sp. 2(2015) | reverse complement strand
CCTGATAGGACTGTTCCTCCAGGAACAGTGCACGATCCAGCACCAGCCATAATTCCAGCGGGCGGCGGAACAGATTGCGCAGTAATTCCAGGTTGCGCACCTGGGCCAGGCGCTGCCAGCCGGCCGCTTCCAATGCTGGCCAATCAGGCTCGGCACCTGGCTGCAATTGCTTGAGTTCGGCAAGGCCCCGGCAGTAGTCGGCGAACGGCTTGTGCAGCCAACTGACCGGCAGCGAGGGTGTCGGCAGGTACTCATCTACCCCACGCAACTGCCGTTGCCACAGATCGAAACCCAGGCGCCTGGCCATGGACTCGTCACGCTGGCGGCGTACCCGCGCACCTGCGGTAACGGTTTCGCTGAGCGGCAAGCCAAGATCATCAATCGACAACTGCAGGCCAGATGCCTTGGCGGCTGTGGATAACGGCTGGTACTGCGGCGCCTGGATGCGGTTGTAGCAGCACGGCGCGATGGCCAGTTGGCGGCAACCCTTGAGGCTTGCCAGTTGCATCAGGCGCACATGCAGGTCGCCACAGGCGTGCAGGGCCACGGCGGTGTGCTCGGCGCTCAGTTGCTGGGCGGCGCTATCGGCCAGTACATCCTGCAGGCGGTGCTCGGCGGGCAGTTGGTGATGCTGGCTGAGGGCGCTGCCGGCTTCGACCAGCGCCGGGTCGTATTCCAGGCAGGTCAGTTGCTGACTATGAGGCTGCAGCAAGCGCCGGCCCAGATGACCTTTGCCGGCGCACCAGTCCAGCCAGTGCCGTGGGCTGTGGATAAAACCCAGGTGGCTGGCGAAGGCTTCGATCTGCTGCCATTTGCGCCCCGGCACGTCGACATTCAGGCGAGGGCCAGCAGGGGGCAGGGCAACGGTGGATAACTCGCCGATGGCAGACAGCGCTGCCGCCCGGCGTGCCAGCTGGGGAAAAGGCGCCGGTGCAGCGAGTTGCTCGGGGTGATTGTGCGCCGCTTCCGCCTCGCTCAACGAGCGCTGGCGCAACCAGTCGGCCAGGGCTCGGTATTGGGTTTCCCACGGCAGTTGCAACTGGGTGAAAGGCCGTGGCCGCCACAGCGCCTGATGCTCGCGCAGAAAGTCGTCCAGCGCCTGGAAGCGGCTGAGCAGTTGGTCGGCGCAGAGGGGGAGGGCAGTGGTCATGAGCGGATACGAAAACGGGGCTGAGATCAGCCCCGTTATACAGGTTTATCGACCCTGGCAGGCGTCGACGCGCAGCCAGCGTTCCAACTGCTTGAAGGCTTGCACCAGCAAGAAGGAGATCAGCAGGTAGAACAGGCCCGCCGCGAAGAAGATCTCCACCGGCAGGTAGGTCCGGGCGATGATCGTCCGTGCCATGCCGGTCAGTTCCAGCAGGGTAACGGTACTCGCCAGGGCACTGGCCTTGAGCATCAGGATCNNGGCAGGCCGATGCGGGCGGCACGCGGCAGCATGATGTAGAGCATTGCCTTGGCCCGGGACATGCCCAGGGCCCGCGCCGCTTCGATCTCGCCACGGGGGATGGCCTGCAGCGCGCCACGCAGGATTTCTGCGATGTAGGCGGCGGTGTGCAGGGTCATGGTCAGCACCGTGCACCAGAACGGATCGCGCAGGTACGGCCACAAGGCGCTGTTGCGCACGGCATCGAACTGGGCCAGCCCGTAATACACCAAAAACAGCTGCACCAGCAGCGGCGNNAAGAAGAAAATGTAGCCGTAAGGCAGGGCCCGTACGTACCAGAGCCGCGAAGAGCGGGCGATACCCAGTGGAATGGCGAGGATCAGCCCGGCGATGACCGCGATGGCGACCAGCTCGAGCGTCAGCGTGGCGCCCTGGGCCAGGCGTGGCAGCCACTTGATGATGACTTCCCAGTTCATTGGTTGGCCCTCGCGAAGCCGCGACCGGCGCGTTTTTCCATGAAGTGCATGCCGGTCATGGCCAGGACGGTAAGGCCCAGGTAAATGATGGCGGCGACCATGTAGAAGGTGAAGGGTTGCTTGCTCACGGTCACGGCGATTTGCGAATGACGCATGATTTCTTCCAGGCCGATTACCGAGACCAGCGCGGTGTCTTTCATCAGGATCATGAACAGATTGCCCAGCCCCGGCAGGGCGATGCGCCACATTTGCGGCAGCACCAGCCTGGAGAAGATCCGCCCCTTGGACAGGCCCAGCGCCAGGCCGGCTTCACGGTGGCCCTTGGGGATCGCCAGCAGCGCACCACGGAACACTTCCGTGGCATAGGCGCCGAAGCACAGGCCCAGGGCAATTACGCCTGCGGCAAAGGCATTGAGCTCAAGGCCGGGAATATTCAGAAGCTCGCCCAGCCGGTTCATCAGGCTGACGGTGCCAAAGTAGATCAACAGCACCCAGAGCAGCTCGGGCACGCCGCGAACCAGTGTGGAGTAGAAACCACCCAGCCATTGCAGGGGTTTGTAGGGTGAGGTCTTGGCCAGGGCGCCAAGCAGTCCCAGTACCAGCCCCAGGAGCAGGGCCGACAATGCGAGTTTGACGGTCATCAGCGTCCCGGCCATCAGGGCCGGACCGAATCCGTAAAGATCAATATTCATGGGCAGGTTTGTTCAAGGGACCGGCATTGCCTGCAGGGCAATGCCGGTCGGGGCGAATCAATAGATGCTGAACGGGAAGTACTTGTTGTTGATCTTCTCGTAGGTGCCGTCGGCAACGATTTCTTTCAGGGCGGCGTTGAGCTTGTTGCGCAGTTCGTTGTCACCTTTGCGCACAGCGATACCAACCTTGTCGCTTTCGTTCACCGGATCGCCTTTGAACTCGTAGTTTTTACCGGCGTCGGACTTGAGCCAGTCGTAGTTGGCGTATTTGTCAGCCAGCAGGGCGTCGACGCGGCCCGAGGTCAGGTCCAGGTAGGCGTTTTCCTGGGTGTCGTACAGGCTGACCTTGAACNNGCCGCCGTTATCGTCCAGCCAGATAGCTGCCTGGGTGGCGCGCTGAGTGCCGAGGGTCTTGCCTTCGAGCGACTTGGGATCAGTTTTGAAGTCGACGTTTTTCGGGGCGATGAACTGCTGCTTGTTCGAGTAGTACGGGTCGGTGAAGTCCACCGCCTGCTTGCGCTCGTCGGTGATCGACAGCGAGGAGATGATGAAGTCGGACTTCTTCGCGTTCAGGGCGGGAATGATGCCGTCCCAGTCAGAAACCACCACTTCACACTCGACCTTCATCTTGGCGCACAGGGCGTCGCCGATGTCTTTGTCGAAACCGACGACCTGGCCACTGGCGTCCTTGTTGTTGAACGGCGGGTAGGCCGCCTCGATGCCCATCTTCAGTTTCTCGGCAGCCATGGCATTGGCCGAGAACACCAGCGTGGCGGCAGCGGCCAGGAGGAATTTCTTATAGGTCTGCATGCGTGTTGCTCCGTTAGCGGTTGCTGGACATGAATTGTTTACAACGCGCCGAGGTCGGGTTTTCGAAAACCTGCTGCGGCGTTCCTTGCTCTTCGACCAGCCCCTGGTGCAGGAAGACGACTTCGCTGGACACCTGGCGGGCAAAGCCCATTTCGTG
>NZ_JYOF01000030.1:13240-18698 GCF_000955865.1 Pseudomonas sp. 2(2015) | reverse complement strand
TGAGCGGGCTGGTGTCGCGCTTTAGCGTTTGACCTGCAGATCGGCCAGCGCAGCCGGCTTGAGGGGGTCCCACTGCGCAATGGGACCGCCCTCGGGGCTGAAGCCGTTGTTGTAGCGCGTGGCCAGTTTGTCCACGGCATTAAGTGCCGTGGTCACCGCCCCTTCAGCCCAACCGCCGGTCCAGGACACATCGTCGCCGGCCAGGATGAAGCCATCCACTGCGCTACCGTCACTGCCCTCCTTGAACTGGCTGAACAACAGCCGCTGGTACTCGTACTGGCCCGGCAGGTTCATCTTGAAAGCCCCAAGATAGAAAGGCTCGTTCTCCCAGTTGATCTCGACAAAGGGGTCTGCCGCAGGGAAATGCGAAGCCAGGTCCAGGCCGGGATAAACCTGATCGAGCAAGGCGGTGCACAACTCGCCATGCTGCGGCAGGTCGCCCTGACGGTCACCGAGAAACTTCAGGCTGTCGTCGTTCCAGGTATATGACAAGAAAACCCCACTACCTTTGTAGGCTCCCGGGTTTCGGCTGTAGTCCACCAGGTAGGTGCCACGGGTCAGGCGGTCAGACAGGGTAATACTCATCAGTTGCTTGCCGTCCGGCCCGCGCTGGGTCCAGAACGGCTCGCGGGTAGCGGCAAATACCTTGGCCGACTGCATGTAGTGGGTATACATCACTGCTTCCCATTGCTGCTGCGTCAGCAGCGAACGGCTGGCCTCAAGGCCTTCGGCGCCGTTCATGTAGCGGAACTTGTCGAGTATCCGCACATGCGGGGTGTAGACCACACTGGCGTAGCGCAGGCGTTGGTCGCGTCCGCTCTGCAGGTCATGGCAGAGCACTTCNNCCGCTGTCAGGCGCTTGATCTGCCGAACTTCCTGGCGCAGCGGGTCGCCCGGAAACGCGCTCGCCAGTTCTTCCAGGGTCATGTTCTGCGGCCAGAACACGCTGTCATCACCAAAGGCCGCTGCAGGTTGCTGCCAAAGCCGTAGGGGCAACTGGTCGGCACCGTCGCGCATCAACAGGTGGTTGATATCCAGCCCGGTATACAGCACCCGCAGTACTTCCAGAAAGCAATTGGGAAAGTCGGTGTTCCAGCCACCCGTACCAAAGCCGATCTGGCCGAACAGGTTAATCTCGTCGGCAGGCCAACGCGCCTGCTCGACCATCGCGGCATGAAAGCTGAGGTTGTCCCAGCCTTCGCGCAAAATTGCATTCCACAACAGTTTGATTTTCGCCTGGTCTATTGTCCCGGCAGACATGGCGTGTTCCATTTCCTTGAAATGGATAGGCGCCTGCTCGAGAAACTCATCGAAGAACTTGATTTCAATGTTCTCGAACGCCGGCGGCCGGGGAAAGTTGTCATTGCCGACTTCGTAGTAATATTTTTCGTCGGCATAATCAACGACGGTACTAACGGCGGCGGCACTTCCGGGATTGGGAAAGTCTTCAGTGTTATCCCGCATGCGCACTTTGCTGAAGTAATGCATCAGCGCCTGGCCCGACAACGGAAAGCGCATGGCACCGCGCTCAAACGGCACGCTATCGTTGACCGCGGTCGAATACAGGCGCCCGCCTATGCGTCCGCTGGCCTCCACCAAAACCGGATGCAGGCCCATGCGCATTGCTTCATAGGCGGCAACCAGCCCGGCCACGCCGGCCCCCACCACCAGCACTTGCTGGCCATGATGCTGTGGCTGGATTCGGCCAAGCGGTGCCGGCCCCTTGTCCGCCAGGTACTGCCCATAGTCAAAAGGAAAGTCTGGAATCAGCGCCCGAACCTGATTATCCAGCACACGCTTGGCGGAAAGAATTCGTGAAGGGATCGAGGACATATCAGGCTCCGCCTGAAGGCAGTGATGAACTCACAGCATAGAGCCGGGGGTCTTCAATAGTTATATTGATTGGCAATCAAAAACACGGAACTTGAACTAGCAAAAATGCCAGTTGACGCTAACTATTTTATATCGCCTGATCATTATTTTCAGGAGAGCACACATGAACACATCATCACTGCCGCTGCGCATTGCTTGCGCCCAAGTTGCACCGAAAGTTGCCGATGTAATCCATAACCGCGAAGTTTCCAATGCAGCGATCATCGAGGCCGCCCGGGANNTCGTGCTGCCGGAGCTTATGCAGAGCGGCTACGTGTTTGAAGACCGCGACGAAGCCTTGAGCGTTGCCGAGGGTTTATACGACGCCACGGTCAAGGGTTGGTTCGCCCTCGCCCGGCAACACGAGATCATGGTGGTGGCCGGCCTGTGCGAACGCCTGTCGGCAACCGAAGTCGCCAACAGCGTAGTGCTGATCGAGCCTCAAGGCTGGATCACCTGCTATCGCAAGGTGCACCTGTGGGACCGGGAAAAACTCATCTTCACACCGGGCGAACAACCGCCACCGGTTGTGCGAACGGCCAAAGGGCGAATAGCACTGATGATCTGTTATGACCTGGAGCTCCCGGAGTGGGTACGCCTGGCTGCGCTGAGTGGTGCACAGTTGTTGTGTGCGCCCGCCAACTGGCCAGAATTCCCCCGCCCTCCCGAGGAGCGCCCGGCAGAAATCGTCCGGGTTCAGGCGGGGGCAGCAGTGAATCGCATGTTCATCGCGGTTTGTGATCGCCATGGCAGCGAACGCGGGGTCGACTGGGTGGGCGGTTCAACCATTGTCGATGCTGACGGCTTTCCCCTGGCTGGCGCCAGCAGCCTGCCCGAAGCGCAACTGCTGCTGGCCGACCTGGAGCTGAGCGACGCCGACTACAAGTGGATCAGCGACCACAACCATGTCCATGAAGATCGCCAGCCGCAGCTTTACGGCGGTGTCTGCAACACTAGTACTCAATCCGCACGTCACCCTTCGGCACACTGCAGCAGGACAGAATATAACCCTCCGCCACATCGTCATCAGTGATGCCACCGTTGTGTTCCATCTCCACTTCGCCGCCCAGCTTGAGCACCTTGCAGGTGCCGCAGATGCCCATGCCGCAGGCCTTGGGGATCATCAGCCCGAGCTTGGCCGCCGCCGCGTGCACGGTCTCGCCCGGGGCCACGCGGATGCTCTTGCCGGTGGCGGTGAATTCGACTTGGTGCAGGTCGCCGGCGTCCACCTCGGCAGCTTCGGCGGCTTGTTCGGCGTGTTCCACGGCATCGGCCTTGACCTCGGCCGGGGTCGCGCCGAACGACTCTTCATGGTAGCGGCTCATGTCGTAGCCGCTACTTTCCAGCAGGCGCTTGACCGCGTTCATGTAGGGCGTCGGGCCGCAGCAGAAAATCTCCCGTTCCAGGTAGTCCGGGGCGATCAACTCCATCAGTTTCTGGTTCAGGTAGCCGCGATAGCCCGCCCAGGGCTCGCCCAAGCCGTGCTTCTCGCAAATGATATGAAGGCTGAAGTTGTCGATCCGCGAGGCCATGTGCTCCAGCTCGCGGTGATAGATGATGTCTTTCGGTGAGCGCGCGCTATGAACGAAAACCATGTCGACATTGCCGTTGGTGTCATAGAACCAGCGGGCCATGGACATCACCGGGGTGATGCCGACGCCGCCGNNGCTGGGGAAATCCATGGCGTTGAACAGCCCGACCGGGCCGTGCACCGCCAGCTCCTGGCCTTCGTGCAATGTGTCGTGCAGCCAGTTGGAGACCTTGCCACCGGGCACGCGCTTGATGGTCACCGAGAAGCTGTAGGGCACCGACGGCGAGCTTGAGATGGTGTACGAGCGCATGATCGGCTCGCCATCAATCTCAAGCTCCAGGGTGACGAACTGCCCGGGCTTGAAGAAGAACATGATCGGCTGGTCGGCCATGAAACAGAAGGTGCGCACGTCCCAGGTTTCCTGGATCACCTTGACGCAACGGACGATGTGGCGGCCGTTGGCCCAGGTCTGGGTGCTGACCGGATTGAGGAAGCTGTTGGACATGCTCGTCTCCACGGCCGACTGCGGCCTGATGGCTGCGATTCTGCTTAAGCCGCGCAGGCGACACTTACCTATCCGCGACATTGGGGGCTTACGCGTCGGAAACGGATCTGATCATGTCGTCCATGGATATGGTTCCTGCGCCCTTCGAACGCACACTCCAACGCACATGATCCTGCTGTACTTGAGCCTTGCGTCGCCATAACAACGATTAGCCACTTTCACCGGCCACAAGCACTGGCCATGAGGACCTACACGATGGACGTCACCGCAACTTTGAGTCTGGGCGATCCACTGGAACCTGCACGCAAGGCCACCGCCGAGATGCTGCAGAGCCGCGAGCGGACCTTCTCGCTGCCACAGCCGTTCTACTGCGACGAGCGCCTGTTCCAGATCGACATGGAAGAAATCTTCCAGAAGGAATGGCTGATCGCCGGGATGACCTGTGAAATCCCGACCAAGGGCAACTTCATCACCCTGCAGATCGGCAAGAACCCGATCCTGGTGGTGCGCGGTGCCGAAGGCCAGGTGCACGCCTTCCACAACGTCTGCCGCCATCGCGGTTCGCGCNNGGTCGCCAAGCTGGTCTGCCATTACCACCAGTGGACCTACGAGCTGGACGGCCGCCTGCTGTTCGCCGGCACCGAAATGGGCGCCGATTTCGACATGAAGCAGTACGGCCTCAAGCCTGTGAACGTCAAGACCGCCGGTGGCTACATCTTCATCAGCCTGGCCGAGAACCCGCCGGCGATTGACGACTTCCTCGCCACCCTGACCCACTACATGGAACCCTACGACATGGAGAACACCAAGGTGGCGGTGCAAACCACCTTGATGGAGAAGGCCAACTGGAAGCTGGTGCTGGAAAACAACCGCGAGTGCTACCACTGCAGCGGCTCGCACCCTGAACTGCTGAAAACCCTGCTGGAATGGGACGACGTCACCGACCCACGCGCCGACCAGGCGTTCAAGGACCACGTCGCCGCCTCGGCTGCCGCCTGGGATGCCGAGAAGATCCCCTACGCCCACGCAAGCTTCGGCCTGCGTAACCGTATCGTGCGCATGCCGCTGCTCAAGGGCACGGTGTCGATGACCCTGGATGGCAAGCAGGGCTGCCAGAAGCTCATGGGCCGGATCAAGAACCCGGATCTCGGCTCGATGCGCATCCTGCACCTGCCGCACTCGTGGAACCACTGCATGGGCGATCACATCATCGTCTTCACTGTGTGGCCGATCAGCGCCCAGGAGACCATGGTCACCACCAAGTGGCTGGTGCACAAGGATGCGGTTGAAGGTGTGGACTACGACCCGGCGCGCATGCGCCAGGTGTGGGACGCCACCAACGACCAGGACCGGCGCCTGGCTGAAGAGAACCAGCGTGGGATCAACTCCACGGCGTATCAGCCCGGGCCTTATTCGAAGACCTATGAGTTTGGCGTGGTTAATTTCGTCGATTGGTACAGCGAGCGGATGCTGAGCAACCTGGGGGCGGCGCCGGCGCCTTATCTGAAGGGTGTGGCTGCGCAGTAAAGCGGGGCCGCTTTGCGGCCCAT
>NZ_JYOF01000030.1:0-13226 GCF_000955865.1 Pseudomonas sp. 2(2015) | reverse complement strand
GCTGGCCTTGCCAGCGATGGGGCCGTACCAGCCTGTACAAATTTTGATCACCTACCGCAATCCCCCGGCCCCACTGGGCCCGTCCACACAGCAAACACTTTATCCACAGGACAGCCCACAGCTAATGTGGGCAAGTCGTTGTTTTTCCCACTAAATTTTATTGATCAATATTTGATCAAATCTCTGCACGCCTTTAAATACAAGGCTCACAGCGGAAGGCGAACACCTTATCCACAGAGAGGCCAACAGACTTTGTGTGCAAAAGTCGAAGCGGTGAAAAAGCGTTGTGGATAACGCCCTGAACAACTGAAAAAACGGGCGTGGGCAGGCATAAACACGGCAATTGGCTAGTTTTTGATCAACCGTGCGCAGCCCTTGCCACACGGGCCTCTTAGCCATTGCCGAACATATTATCCACAGACCCGCCAACAGCGATTGTGGGCAAACTCAGCCGAGCCAGAGGGAGAAAACCTCGAAAAATCCACAACTTAGCTTGATCATTTTTTGACCATAACGCCGAAGGGCACGCAATGCGTGCCCTGCAGCCATACACGAACACTTTATCCACAGATCGGCCAACAGACTTTGTGAGCAACTGTCAGCGCAATACGCCCTCTTCCACCAGCAGCTTGAGGATGGCTTGCGCGCCGTCTGCGGGGCAGAGGTCCTTGAGTACTTGCCCACCACCGCCACTGGCCTTGGCGGTAGCAGCTTTCATGCGGTCGGCGCCGCTCTTGGCCTTGATCACTTTCAGGCGCTTGGGCCGTGGCTTGGCCGGCTGCAGCTCGGCGCTTGTGAATAACTCGTCTTCGACAACATCCACCTGGCGCGCTGCCAACACCCCGCGCCGGGCCGGGCCAAAGGCGCTCTGGCGCGGCTTGGGCGCGGCGTTATCCACAGTCGCCAGCAGCGGCAGGCGTACCTTCAGACGCCGCCGCTGACCGCGTGGCAAAGCCTGCAGCACTTGGGCGACGCCATTGTGGATAGATTCAACTTCGGCCAGGCCCACCACCAGCGGCCAGCCCAGACGCTCGGCCAGCAGGAACGGCAGCATCCCCGAACCTTCGCCGGTTTCCGCCTGGCTGCCGGTCAGCACCAATTGAGCGCCAGCGTCGCGCAGGTAATCGCCGAGTACGCCCAGGGCATCGGCGCCATGTGGCTGTTCGAGCACGTCGATGTGCTCCAGGCCCATACCCAGGTAAGCGCGCAAGGCCGGCTCCTGCGGGTCGCCGGCGTGCAGCACCTGCAAGTTATCCCCAGCCAGCTGCAGGCCCAGCTCTACCGCCCGGGCATCCTGCTCGGCACGCCGAGTACGGCCAGAGCTTGGGTGGGCACCGATTGAAACCAGACTGATGACCTTGGTGTGCATAGTTATCCCCTGCCCTCAGGCCGCATCGCGCTTGACGTCGTTGCGGTAGTTTTCCACAGCCTCGATCAGCGCCTGGAGAATCGCCGCGCTGTCGCCGATCACCGACAGGTCGGCACGCTTGATCATGTCGCAGCCGGGGTCCATGTTGATCGCCACCACTTTGTCGCAGGCGCCGATGCCCTGCAGGTGCTGGATCGCCCCGGAAATACCCACAGCCAGGTATACCCGCGCGGTCACCCAGGTACCGGTGGCACCGACCTGGCGATTGCGTGGCATAAAGCCGTCGTCCACTGCTACCCGCGAGGCGCCTTCGGTCGCGCCGAGGGCCACGGTGGCGCGGTGGAACAGTTCCCAATCCTTGACGCCATTACCGCCCGAGACAATGAATTCGGCCTCGGCCATGGCGATGGCCGCCGGATCGACGGCCACCGGGCCGAGGTCTTCAATGCGCGACAAGCTGCGCACAGCACTTGTGGATAACTGCACCGGCAAGGCTTCATGACGGGTTTCACTGACCGGTTCCGCACATTCGGCGGCTGCCAGGATCAAGCGCGGCAAGCCGCGGACCAGGTCTTGCTGGCCAGCGCCGGCACGGCCGCTGCACTGCCCGTCCTTGACCTGCCAGACCCGAGTCGCCGGGCGTTCGCCAATGGCCGCAGCAAAGCGCCGGCCCAGCTCGCCGCCACCCGTGCGGCTGTCTGGCAGCAGCCAATGGCGTGGGCTGTACTGGTTATCCACAGCGCGCAGGCCCTGCACCAACTGCTCCGGTGCGTAACCTGCGAACTCGTCACCTTCGATGACCAGCAGGCGATCGACACCGGCTGTGGAAAAGTTGCTTTCCTTGTGTTCGCCAAACACCACTGCCAGCACCGCGCCGTCGCTACCGGCCAGGCTGTGGGCCAGGCCCAGCAGGTCGCGGTCGTGACTGCCCAGGCGACCGCCGACCATGTCTGGAACCACGGCGATGTAGAACGCCGGCTGTGCCACCTGGTGCAGCAGCAATTGCACCACGGCCGCAGCCGTGCGCTTGCTGCTGCCACCCTGCTGGGCGCCGCTGCGGTCGATGCGCTTGAGGCCATTGGGGNNACCCCGTGCGGGTTCTTGCGAATGATGCCGTTGGGCCCCATCCAGCTGTGTTGCTGGCCCTGCTGCATGGCCGCATGCAGCGGGTGCAAGCGGTTGCGGGCGATCCACTCGGCGCGCGGATCACGGCGAATAATGTCGCTCATCAGTGCACCTCCGCAGGTTCACGCTGTGCCGGAGCGGGTTTGCTCGGCGCCGCCGGTTCTTCGAGAATGGCGTCGGCAACCAGTTCCGCCAGGTCCTTGATCAGCGGACGGGGCTCGACTACGCCCTCAAGCATCGCCGTGCACTGTGGACAACCCACGGCCACCAGCTCGGCGGCGGTTTCGCGGATGTCATCCATACGCATGTCGGGGATCCGTTGTTTGCCCGGAATATCGGTAATCGGCGCTCCGCCGCCACCGCCGCAGCAGCGCGAACGCAAGCCCGACCGCTGCATCTCCCTGACCTCGATGCCGAGCGCGCGCAATACCTCGCGCGGCGCCTCGTACTCACCGTTGTAGCGGCCCAGGTAGCACGGGTCGTGGTAGGTCACGCTGCCGCCCTTGTGCTGGCCCAGGTTGAGCGCGCCTGCGCCAATCAGCTCGGCGATGTAAGTGCTGTGGTGCTGCACCAGGTAGTTGCCGCCGAAGGCCCCGTATTCGTTCTTGAGCACGTGGAAGCTGTGCGGATCGCAGGTGACGATGCGCTTGAAGCTGTACTTGGCCAGGGTCTGGATATTGCGCCGGGCCAGTTGCTGGAAGGTCGCTTCATCGCCCAGGCGCCGGGCCACGTCACCGCTGTCGCGCTCTTCCAGGCCGAGCACGGCGAAGTCCACTTGCGCGGCTTTGAGCACTTTGACGAAAGCGCGCAGGGTGCGCTGGTTGCGCATGTCGAAGGCACCATCGCCGACCCAGAACAGCACCTCGGCGGTCTTGATGTCGCCGAGCAGGTTGAGGTTGAGGTCCGCCGCCCAGTTCATCCGCCCGCCCGGGGCGAAGCCGCCGGGGTTGTCGGTGGCGATCAGGTTGTCCAGCACCTCGGCGCCCTTGTTCGGTGTCGCGCCTTTTTCCAGGGTCAGGTGGCGGCGCATGTCGACGATGGCATCGACGTGCTCGATCATCATCGGGCATTCCTCGACGCAGGCGCGGCAGGTGGTGCACGACCACAGGGTCTGGGCATCGACCAGGCCGTTGACGATCGGCTGGGGCTTTGCCAGGATAGGGGCTGCCGGCAAACTTGGCATCGGTACCACCGGCCAGGCCAACGACCATGTCCTGGATGAGTTTTTTCGGGTTCAGCGGCTGGCCGGCGGCAAACGCCGGGCACACGGCCTCGCACTTGCCGCACTGCACGCAGGCGTCAAAACCGAGCAATTGGTTCCAGGTGAAATCCTTGGGCTTTTCTACCCCCAGCAACGCTTGCGGGTCTTCCAGGTCGATGGGCTTGAGCCCGGTCGAACGGCCACCGCCAAAGCGCTCGGCACGCCGGTGCCAGGCCAGGTGCAGGGCACCGGCGAAGGCATGCTTCATCGGCCCGCCCCAGGTCATGCCGAAGAACAGCTCGGACACGCCCCACAACACGCCAAGCCCCAGCAGCGCCACCAGCAGCCAGCCGCCGAAGCCTTCGGGGAGGATCCCGGCGACCGGCAAGGTGGCGATGAAGAAGCTTGCGGCGAACACCAGCAGGCTTTTCGGCAAGCGCATCCATGGGCCTTTGGACAGCCGCGACGGCGGATTGAGCCGGCGTTTGTAAACGAACAGCGCACCGGCAAACATCAGCACAGTAGCGAACAGCAAGGCGTAGCNNTTATGCAGGCCGAAGCCATGCACCAGGATCGCCAGCACCGCCGCCAGGACAAAGCCGCCAGCGGTGGCCACGTGGGTGTTGGCCATGTACTTGTCGCGGGCGACCACGTGGTGCAGGTCAACCATATAGCGCCGGGGCATGGCCAGCAGGCCGCCGAGCAGATCGACCTTCGAAGGCCGACCCTGGCGCCACATCCGCACGCGCCGCAGCGCGCCCAGGACAGCAAGGCCCAGGGCGGCGAACAGGAGGATGGGGATAAGGGTGTTCAACATTTAGAGGCACCTTTCAGGTGCAAGCCTCAAGCCTCAAGCCGCAAGCCAGGGCAACACCGCGCTGCTCTTGCTTACCGCTTGAAGCTTGCCGCTTGCNNTCCTTACAAAGCCGGAGTGCATCGTAGATAGCGGCATGGGTATTGCGCTGCGCCACGCAGTCGCCGATGCGATACAGCAAGTAGCCTTCGCCCGGCTGGCTGAGAATCGGCTGCGGCTTGATCGCGAACAGCGCTTCGATGTCGATCTGGCCCTTGTTGCGCGAGCCTTCCTTGAGGCCGTAGTACAGCGCCTCGTCCGGCCGTACGCCGTTCTCGATCACCACCTGGTCGACCACCCGCTCCTCTTTGGCGCCGGTGTATTCGTTCTCCAGCACCGCCACCAGCCTTTTCCAGCATCAGGTCGCCAGTCATGATCACTTCTTTGGGGTACATGCTGCGGTAGTAGGTCGGGAACGACGTGCCACCAATGGCCACGCCCGGCTTGATGTCGTCGGTGACGATCTCGACCTGGCTGCCCTTGTCAGCGATGTAGTCGGCCACCGACATGCCGGTGAATTCGCAGATGGTGTCGTACACCAGCACGTTCTTGCCCGGCGCCACCTTGCCGTCGAGCACGTCCCAGCTGCTGACCACCAGCCCTTCGGCGGCGCCCCAGTGTTCGTTCTGCTCGATGAATGGATGGCCGCCCACCGCCAGCACGATGATGTCCGGGCGCAGGTCTTGAATGGTGTCGATATCGGCGGCAGTCCCCAGGCGCAAGTCGACCTTCAGGCGCGCCAGCTCCAGCTGGTACCAGCGGGTGATACCGGCGATCTGGTCGCGCTGCGGCGCCTTGGCGGCAATGCTGATCTGCCCGCCGATGGCGTCCTTCTTCTCGAACAGGGTGACGTCATGGCCGCGCTCTGCTGCCACGCGCGCGGCTTCCATGCCCGCAGGCCCGGCGCCAACCACCACCACCTTGCGCTTGGGTCCGGTGCTTTTCTCGATGATGTGCGGCACGCCCATGTATTCACGGGAGGTCGCGGCGTTCTGGATGCACAGCACGTCCAGGCCCTGGTACTGGCGGTCGATGCAGTAGTTGGCACCCACGCACTGCTTGATCTGGTCGATCTGGCCCATCTTGATCTTGGCGATCAGGTGCGGGTCGGCGATGTGCGCACGGGTCATGCCGACCATGTCGACATAACCGCCTTCGAGAATGCGCGTAGCCTGGTTCGGGTCCTTGATGTTCTGCGCGTGCAGCACCGGCACCTTGACCACTTCCTTGATGCCGGCTGCCAGGTGCAGGAACGGCTCGGGCGGGAAGCTCATGTTGGGAATGACGTTGGCCAGGGTGTTGTGGGTGTCGCAGCCCGAACCGATCACGCCGAAAAAATCCAGCATGCCGGTGGNNGGCGATTTCCTTCATGTCCTCATGACTGAGGCCATCGGGGTGGAACTCGTCACCGCAGATGCGCATGCCCACGCAAAAGTCCGGGCCCACTTCGGCACGCACGGCCTTGAGCACTTCCAGGCCGAACTTCATCCGCCCTTCAAAGGTGCCGCCCCATTCGTCGGTGCGCTTGTTGACCCGCGGGCTCCAGAACTGGTCGATCATGTGCTGGTGCACCGCCGACAGCTCGACGCCGTCCAGGCCACCTTCCTTGGCCCGGCGCGCGGCCTGCGCGTAGTTGCCGATCACCCGCCAGATTTCTTCTGGCTCGATGGTCTTGCAGGTGGCCCGGTGCACCGGCTCGCGCACCCCCGATGGCGACATCAGGGTCGGCCAGTTGAAGCCGTCCCAGCGCGAGCGACGGCCCATGTGGGTAATCTGGATCATGATCTTGGCGCCATGCTTGTGCATGGCGTCGGCCAGGTTCTGGAAGTGCGGGATGATGCGGTCGGTCGAGAGGTTCACCGACGCCCACCATTCCTGCGGGCTGTCGATGGCCACCACCGAGGAGCCGCCGCAAATCGCCAGGCCGATGCCGCCCTTGGCTTTCTCTTCGTAGTACTTCACGTAGCGCTCGGTGGTCATGCCGCCGTCGGTGGCGTAGACCTCGGCGTGCGCAGTGCTCAGTACCCGGTTGCGGATGGTCAGTTTGCCGATCTGGATCGGCTGGAACATTGCTTCGAAAGCCATGGCAGGATCCTCGACTTACAACGGCTTGACGATGAACAGGCCGTCGTCGTGGCCTTCTTGCGAACCGCCGTAGACCTGCTCGGCGACCGTGCGAATGTTGCTGCCGCGGGCGGCCAGGATCTGGTCCATGGCCCCGGCGAACCAGCCGGTGAACATGTAGTCGACCTTGCGCCCGACCTTGCCGTACACATAGACGAACGCCGAATGCTCGAGCTTGACGCTGGCGGTGCCCTTGTCGAGGTCGATGTCCTGGATCTTGAACAGGCCCCAGCCGCGCTGGGACAGGCGCTTCATGTAGTGCTCGAACACCGCCACGCCTTGCAGGCCGTGGCATTCGGCCTCTTTCTCGCACCAGTGCCAGGCAGACTTGTAGCCGGCCTTGTAGAGGATCTCGGCATAGGCCTCGGCGCCCAGTACTTCCTCGATGCCCATGTGGTTGTTGACGAAGAAATGCCGCGGCACGTACAGCATCGGCAGGGCGTCGCTGGTCCAGACACCGGTTTCGCTGTCGACTTCGATAGGCAATTGCGGGGCGATCTTGGCCATGGAAACTGAACTCCAGAAATGTGGTATTCACGATGCAAAGCCGCTTTGGCTTTGCTCTTCAATAAACAGCCGCTGTGAATGCCTTTGGAGCCGTAGCGAGCACGTCGAGAGTAAGAAAGGACCGGAGCGAAAGGCGAGACAGTACCGAGGTAAGGCGAGCTTTTCGCGAGGACCTGACGCAGCTATCGGCGAGCGGAGTAGGCTCCAGAGGCCAGTTCTCGCCCATGATCTTGCGCACCACGCGCTCGGAGTGGCCGCGTTTGAGCAGGGTCTCGGTGAGGTTGGGGAACTCGCCCACGGTGCGGATGCCCAGCGGGTTGATGATCTTGCCGAAGTTGGTCAGGCGCCGGGCGTAGCCCTTGTCGTGGGTCAGGTACTCGAAAAAATCCTGGCCGTGGCCTTGGGTGAAGTCGGTACCGATGCCGATGGAGTCTTCACCGACAATATTCATGGTGTATTCGATGGCTTCGGCGTAGTCGTCGATGGTCGAATCGATACCCTTGGCCAAGAACGGCGCGAACATGGTAACGCCGACGAAACCGCCGTGATCGGCAATGAACTTGAGCTCTTCATCGGACTTGTTGCGCGGGTGCTCCTTAAGCCCGGAAGGCAGGCAGTGGGAGTAGCACACCGGCTTTTTCGATTCGAGGATGACTTCTTCGGAGGTCTTGGAACCGACATGGGACAGGTCGCACATAACCCCGACGCGGTTCATCTCGGCGACAATCTCGCGGCCAAAACCCGATAGCCCGCCGTCACGCTCATAGCAACCGGTACCGACCAGGTTCTGGGTGTTGTAGCACATCTGCACAATGCCCACGCCCAGCTGCTTGAACACCTCGACGTAGCCGATCTGGTCTTCGAAGGCATGGGCGTTCTGGAAGCCGAAGAGGATGCCGGTCTTGCCCAGTTCCTTGGCCTTGCGGATGTCGGCGGTGGTGCGCACCGGCATCACCAGGTCGCTGTTGTCGCGGATCAGCTTCTGGCTGGCGGCGATGTTGTTGACCGTGGCCTGGAAGCCTTCCCAGACCGACACTGTGCAGTTGGCCGCGGTCAGGCCGCCCTTGCGCATGTCCTCGAACAGCTCGCGGTTCCATTTGGCAATGATCAGCCCGTCGATAACGATGCTGTCGGCGTGTAATTCGGCTGGGCTCATCAGGCTGTCCCCTTTATTGGTAAAACCTGCGCCGAATCTTCTGCCGGCGCTTTGGAGCCAGCATATGCCTAGGGGCAATGTCGCCCAGATGCAAAAACGACAGGGGAATTGCCGAAAGCGTCAACGCCTGCTGAAGGGGGGGCAGTTTGTGCCGCGGCGAACCCTGGGAATAGAAGCGCGTCCCTCTGGGTTGCAGCAGTGGTCGCTCTATCATTGCTCGACCAGCCAGGAGGCTGGCGCCCTTTACAGGAGTAACGACATGCTGCAATCGGATCAACTTGACTTCATCAGTTCCCTTGAGCTGCCTGCCCGCAAACCCGTCATCGCCACTCGCGCGGCGTTTGCGGCAGCACCCACCCTCCCGGGAGTCGCCTTCGACGAAAACACCGACAATGGCGTCGTCGTCGGTGAAAGTGCCATCGGCCTCACTGACTCGCTGTCGGAACAAAACAGTATTGATGTAATGAACTGCATCTCCCTCATGCAACAAGGGGCAGACAAGAAGTTCGACAAGGAAACCCAGCGCAAGCAGTGGTATGAGTTCTACACCAAAGGCCTGGCGACATTGGGATGGAACACTACCAACAACGCCTCTCAGCTTTACACCCCACGCGCCAGTGAGTTTTCCATGGACCAGATTGCCCTGGAAATCATTGGCGCGGTGTCCGGTGGCGGTGCATTCAGGAGCATTGCGGAAAAAACCCTGAATGGCCTGCAAAAAGACCAGGGCGCACTGAACCTGCTGGAAAACAACAGCGCCTCGGAATCCTTCGGCACCTTCCAGATTCTTCCGTGCCTCGAGTCCAGCNNTAGCGATGGTGCTCAATTGCCTGGAGTTCAAGAAACAGGTCAGGACCAAGCGCGTGCTGTTTTTCAAATTCAAGAAAACCAATGTGACCATCTATCGGGCTGCTAGCCAGGTTCAGTTGAACACCAATCTGTATGCCCGCATCCGTTCTGCGGTAGAAGACAAACTGGCCGGTGGTGCAGAAAACTTTCTTGAGCAATTCGAGATTTGATACTTCGCGTGCCGATGCCCGGCATCGGCACTGCCCATCGCAAGGAGTGCCAACATGCCCATTGCTTTCGAAAGTTATATCAACGCTGCGCAGATTGCCTGTTTATCCACGCACCTACCTGTGAGCACCAAGGAAGACCTATTGAGATCGAGCCTGCTCGCGCAAATGTCTGCCGACAAACAGCCGTATCAATCTATCCAGGCGTGGCACTCGCACTACAGTAAGGCGCTCGGTAAGTTAGGCTGGGTTTTCACCACCGAGCAGTTGACCGAATACACCTCAAGCCTGGGAAGCACAATCACGCTAATGGAACTGCTTCAGCAGGTTGCCAATCCCTATGCGATTCCAGCGCAGGTGTGGACTGCATTGAACGAGCCGGGTCAGCCCGACCCCAAAAGCACTGTTCTGCGCCAATCTGCTTTTAAACCGCTGGCTGGCCAGGACCGGCTGTTGATCACTATTGAAGTGCTGATTGCGCGTTCGTCAACGGCGATCAAGAAGATCAGTCTGGCCCTGGAGACTAAACCCTTTAACGTCACCGATGACTGGCTAAAGCATTCGTTTTCCTGTCAGAACATTCTGCGCCCAATCCAGATCCGTCACAGTGATGCCAGTCTCAAAGCAAGCTACAGCAGCCTGAGGAGCACCGTGACCAGCAAACTGGGTAGCCACATTCAGCAACTCACCTTCGAACTTCCCCACCCGTGAATCGCTGGCTATTCCACTGATACTGTCGCACTGGTCAATCCTGGCAATGCGGCAGTATCCGAGCCCCTCGCAATGAACACCTCTATGGATTCAACCCCGATAGTTATTCCACCGGCACTAACGCCGGCAACTCGCAGCCTGGTCAACTACCACAATAACACTCTACCGGGTGCAGTGAATGCTGCGGTGGCAGCGGATAGTGTCCTCAGTTTCAGTGACCGACTGACAGATACGCGGTGCAAGAGCGTGTTGAACAGCACACTTTTTGCGCAACTGTTGGCTCAACAACAAACGCCCCCGGGTCAGGACTGGTTTGCCAGCTACTGTGCGATCCTGGCAACCCTGGGCTGGCGCTTCACCGGCGNNAACAGGTCGAGCTGCATCACCTGTATTGGACATTGCTCGAACTGGCGTTCTCTACCGTTGCACAGAACTCGCCCGTACTGGACCTCACGCAAGTTCAACAGGTCGACAGAACGTTCAGGGCGCTCCTGCAATCCACAGCTGCCCGGGAAGTGTTCAGAATCGGCAATGACAACCATGCGTTCAACAGCTTTCAGTTCATCCCTGTCAACGAGCGGGCCAACGGTCTATTGGATGTCCAGTTGCACAGGCTGGAGCTTTCGTCTGCTGTGCCAGTGACAAGCCTCCTTGACCGTCAGCGGCTTGAATCCAGAACCATGGTAAAACTGGAAATTCACCAGGTGCAGTTTCATCCCCTGGGAAATCACGCCATACAGCGAATGATCCAGGAGCGTCTTGGCCAGATGGCCGAAACATTCATCGTCGGCCTGATGATCTGAACTGCCCTGGGTAGAGGACTCGACACTTCGCGCCTCAGGTGGTTTTAGCCTGGGCCTGGTGAGTGGACAGGCGCAACAGCTACCCTGTTCTTTGCTGCGGCGCTGAGCGAGAATCGGCGCCCATGTTCGCCCAAGCTTTCGGAGGATGTCGCAGATGAGAACGATGGTAGGCCTGGCCCTGGTATTGCTGGCATTCGGCGCCCATGCCGAGGACGNNACAACGTCGACACCGACCAGCAAAGCTATGCGTGCGCCCAATACAGCCGCACCACCGCCCAACGCGAGCTCAATGCCGCTTTCGACGACCTGCTGCAGCGCATTGGCGAGCAGTACGGCGGCCAGCAAGCCAAGGTCGACGAGCTGAGCAAGCGCCTGCGTGACGCCCAAGCCATCTGGAAGCAACTGCGCGACGCCGATTGCAAAGTCGAGACCTATGACCAGCAACCCGGCAAGGCTTTCGACGCGGCCCTGAACACCTGCATTGCCCAACGTAGCGATGATCGCTCCGAATACTTGCAGTCCCTGGGGCTGCAAAACTCCGATTGAGAACAGCATGAAAATCTGCGGAATTGAAATCAAAGGCAGCGAAGCGCTGCTTGCCGTCGCCACGCTTGACGGCGCCAGCCCTGTGCATCTTGCCCTGGCGACAAAAAAAATCGCCCTGGAAGACGACGAACTGGCAGATAGCGTCAAAGCCTTTGCCCGCCAGGCCCGGGCCTTTATCGCCGAGCAGGGCATCAGCCACCTGGCGATCAAAAAGCGCAGCAAGAAAGGCGATTTCGCCGGTGGCCCGACCACCTTCAAGATCGAGGGCGTGCTGCAGTTGCTGGACAATTGCGAGGTGGAGCTGGTGTCACCACAGACCATCAGCGCCCAAGCGAAGAAACACGACCTTGAATTGCCGGCGTCGCTGAACAAGTACCAGCACGAAGCCTACAAGAGCGCCTGCGCGCTGCTGCTCAAGCGCCGCTGAGGCTGACCGCCGCGGCCTTGCGGTCTTCGCGCGGGCAACGCTGGAAGCGCCCACGGTAACAACGGGTGAAATACGACGCTGACTCGAACCCGCAAGCGATGCCCACCTCCAGCACGCTGAGGTCAGTCTGGCGCAGCAACTGCCGGGCCTTGTCCAGGCGCAGGCGCAGGTAAAAGCCGCTGGGGGTGTCGTGCAGGTAAAGCTTGAACAGGCGCTCCAGCTGGCGCCGGGTGACCTGCACCGACTCGGCCAGCACCAGGGTGTTGAGCGGTTGCTCGGTGTTGCGCTCCATCTCGCCGATCACCTGCACCAGCTTCTTGTTGCTGATGCCGTAGCGTGAGGCGATCTGCATGCGCTGGTGGTCCTGGCGCGGGCGAATCCGGCCGAGCACGAACTGCTCCGACACCTGGATCGCCAGCTCCGGGCCATGGGCCTGGGCGATCAGGTCGAGCATCAGGTCGATCGAGGCGGTGCCACCCGCCGAAGTGATCCGCCGACGATCGACTTCAAACAGCTCCTGGGTTGCCTGCAACTGCGGGTAACTTTCCGTGAAAGCTTCCAGCGCTTCCCAATGCAGGGTCACCCGGTAACCCTCGAGCAAACCGGCCTCGGCCAGCACCACGCTGCCGGTATCGATGCCGCCCAACACCACGCCCTCGTGATCGAGCTTGCGCAACCAGTGCTGCAGGGCCGGGCCGAAGCTGCGCAGCGGCTCGAAACCGGCCACCACCAGCAGGGTTGCGCCCCTGCCCAGCGGCTGCAGCGCGGCGTCGGCATTCACCGACATACCGTTGCTGGCCTGCACCGCGCCGCCATCTATGCTCAGCACCTGCCAGCGGTACAGCTCGCCGCGAAAGCGGTTGGCCACCCGCAGCGGCTCTATCGCGGAAATGAAGCCGATAGCGGAGAAACCCGGCAACAGCAAGAAATGGAAATCCTGGGGCATAGCGAAGACTCGACGGCCACGGATGCAGGGTTAATAGCGCGCTGGTCGCCACTGTGCAAGTGCCGGTCGCCACAGTGCGATTTTTACCCACAGCAGCCGCGTAGTTTGATCACACGGCACGCAGAGGCCGCCCCCTATAACAATTAGAACTGCCGTTGGAGGAGCCACCATGAACAGAATGATCAGCCGTAGCCTGCTGATGCTCGTCGGTACCGCAATCCTCAGCACCAACGTGATGGCCGCAGAACCGGCCGCCTGCAAGAACGTGCGCCTCGGCGTGGTGAACTGGACCGACGTGATGGCCACCAGCGCCATGACCCAGGTCCTGCTCGATGGCCTGGGCTACAAGACCAAGCAGACCAGCGCCTCGCAACAGATCATTTTCGCCGGCATTCGCGACCAGCGCCTGGACATGTTCCTTGGCTACTGGAACCCGATCATG
>NZ_JYOF01000029.1:0-1989 GCF_000955865.1 Pseudomonas sp. 2(2015) | reverse complement strand
CAACAGCGCCTTCAACCCGTTCAAGAGCCGCGTGCTCAGCGGCTTCAGCCTGCCGGAGCGGCTGTGATGGCGGGCGTCGGCTTCTACGGCAAGCTGGCCAGCCGCGGCGACTTTGTCAGTCGCGGCTTGCCGCAGAGCTTTATCCAGCCCTGGGACCAGTGGCTGGCGGCCGGGCTTGTGGCCAGCCAGCAGCAACTGGCCGAGCGCTGGTTGCCGGCCTATCTGGTCAGCCCCTTGTGGCGCTTCGCCCTGGCCCCGGGAGTATGCGGGCCCGACGCTGTAGTGGGGGTGTTGATGCCCAGCATTGACCGGGTAGGGCGCTATTTCCCTCTTATCCTGGCCCAGGTTCTGGCGCCGGATGAGTCGCTGGCGGCAGTGGTGAGTGGCCCGGATAACTGGTTCGAGCAGTGTGAAGCCCAGTTACTGGCAACCCTCGAGCCGCAAGCCGCTTTTGAGGCGTTCGATGCAGCAGTGCAGGGCATTGATGCTCCTCGTAGTGCTGTTGTTTCAAGCCCGGTTGTGGGCGGCTTGCAACGCTTTGCAGCGGTGACCCCGAAGGCGCGCCAGGCAGCCTTGGCCGAAAGCGCCTGCGCCGGCATGAGCCTGTGGTGGGGGCGCGGCTCGGAGCATATCGAGGCGGGAATGCTGCGCTGTGCGGGCCTGCCGCACAGCGAGGATTTCGCCAGTTTTCTTTTGGGTAGTGAGGCGGNNTACACCGCAGCCAGCTACAGCCATGTCGGCCTGGTGCGCAGCATCAATGAAGACGCTTGCCTGGACCTTGCCAGCGAAGGCCTGTGGGCAGTTGCCGATGGCATGGGCGGGCATGCGGCGGGCGACTACGTCAGTTGCCTGATCGTCGATACTTTGCGCCAGTTGCCGACCACGGCGTCCCTCAATGACTTCGCCCAAGTGCTGCGCCAGCGGCTGTCGGCGGTAAACGCGGCAGTGCGCGAAGAAAGTACCCGGCGTGGCGTGGCGATGATGGGCAGCACCCTGGTGCTGCTGGCGGTGCGCGCTGACCAGGGTATCTGCCTGTGGGCCGGGGACAGCCGCCTGTATCGCCTGCGTGACGGGCGCCTGGAAGGTATCTCGCGCGATCACAGCTACGTGCAGGAACTGCAGGACAGCGGCCTGCTCAGCGAGGCCGAAGCGCGGGTGCACCCGCGGGCCAACATCGTCACCCGGGCAATTGGCGTCGAGCCCGAGCTCGAACTTGAGGCCGTGCACCTGCAGGTCCTCCCAGGCGATACCTATCTGCTGTGCAGCGATGGTCTGAACAAGACCGCCGAAGACCATGAAATTCGCGAAGTGCTGGGCCACAGCGACCCCTACCAGGTGGTCCGCAGCCTGGTGCACCTCGGCCTGACCCGGGGCGCCCCCGATAACATTACTGCCGTCGTCATCAAGGCCGGTTGAAGACCAAGCACATGGACAAAGTGATCCCCGGATACGACATCGACGGCGAGATTGGCGAAGGCGCCATGGCCACCGTCTACCTCGCCACCCAGCGCTCGCTGGAGCGCAAGGTGGCCTTGAAGGTCATGGCCGCGGCGCTGGCTGCCGACCCGACCTTCTGCGAGCGCTTCCTGCGTGAAGGCCGCACCCTGGCGCGCTTGTCGCACCCGCACACGGTGACCATCCACGACATCGGCAATGTCGGCGAGCTGTACTACATGGCCATGGAGTACCTGCCCAACGGTACGCTCAAGGAGCGTATCGCCGCCGGGGTCACGCCGGNNATCCGCCAGATCGCTTCGGCGCTGGGTTATGCCCATGCCCAGGGCCTGGTGCACCGGGATGTGAAACCGGCCAACATTCTTTTTCGCGCTGACGGCACTGCAGTGCTGTCGGACTTCGGCATCGCCAAGTCGCTGGATGACCGCACCCAGTTCACCCAGGCCGGGTTTGCCGTCGGCACCCCCAGCTACATGAGCCCGGAGCAGGCGCGCGGCCAGGAAATCGACGGCCGCGCCGACCTCTATGCCCTGG